>CALHCI010000099.1 GCA_937931165.1 uncultured Granulosicoccaceae bacterium | reverse complement strand
TGCAGCTGATCAGATAGCGAATCTTTATTCAGCGGTGGCGAGTTGGCCAGGATTTCTTCGCTATAGTTTTCTGAGTTATCCAGTGGCACATAGCCAAGTTGCGCGGCGGTTTCGTCGTCATACCAGCTGCGGGTATTTCCTGAGACACCATAGATCACTGCGAAGTGAAGATCAGGGTGCTGCAGACCGATATCAACCTGCTGTTGTAAATCACGCGGGCTCAGCCACAGAGAAAGCCGGCGTCGATCGATCGGTTTATCGGCCACGTTACCCAGGCGGATCGCCAGTGTTTTGATACCGTATTTGTCTGCATACAAACTGCCGGTCAGTTCAGCAAAGCCTTTACTGACCCCGTAGCGGGAGTCAGGCCGCAACAGTACTTCGTTTTTGAGTTTTTTTGTACGTGGGTAAAAACCCACAGCGTGATTGCTGCTTGGGATTACCATACGCTGAACCCGGTTGATTCTGGCTGCTTCATAAATATTGATGGTGCCACCAATATTGATTTTCTGAATGGCCGGCCAATTATCTTCTTTGGCAATGCCACCCATATGAATTATGCCGTAGGCATCTTTAGTGAGTGACAACATTTCCTTTTCATTGCTGACGTCGGCAGCAACAAAAGACTCGTTGTCTGCAAGATCGGCTATCTCTTTAACATCGGATAATCGCAAATGATAGTGTGACGGCATAGTGCCACGCAGATAACTACCAACGGAACCGGCAGCACCGGTAATAACAATCGTTTGCATGGACACAGACCCTTAATGGTTGAAGGTTAAAAACGAATAGTACTGACCACCACAGGAAACGACTACTTGCCAGTCCATACCGGTTTGCGCTTCTCAAGAAATGCGCGCTTGCCTTCTTTGTGATCGTCACTTTGATTAGCAATCAGCTGAAGCCGCGCTTCCATAGAAATGGTGTCTGACAATGTTTGTTGCGATGCATGCCGCAACGCCTCTTTGGCATAACGTAATGATAATGGTGCTTTGCTTAATAAATCATCGGCAAGTTTGTCAGTCGTTTGCATGAGTTTATTGTTGTCACACACCATGTTGACCAGGCCATAATCCAAACACTCATCACAACCGATTTTTTTTGCGAGCGCGATCACCTCAAAAGCCTTTTTCGCTCCCAGCTGTCGCTGCAAATGTAAACTCAAACCACCATCGGGAATTAACCCTACGGCTGAAAACGCCTGATAGAAATAACCACTCTGTGCCATCACAATCATATCGCAGGCAAGCGCCAGTGATGCCCCCATGCCGGCAGCCGCACCATTGACTGCAGCAATCCAGCTTTTAGAGGATTCTGCAATGCCCAGAAGTATTGGTTTGTACTGCTGATTTATGCGCTGTTCTACGGTTTGATCAGCCGGTAGTTTTTCGGCCAGATCAGCACCTGCGCTGAACCCTCTGCCAGCGCCAGTGAGCACAACGACGCGCACACTACTATTGTTGTTTACCAACTCTACTGCTGCCAGCAATTCATTTCTTTGCGCTGCATTAAACGCGTTCAACGCATCCGGCCGGTTCAACGTGATTAATGCGCGACTGCCCATGATCTCGGTTTTCACCGTCGTGGATTCATTCATTCGTTTGTCATCGATATCTTAATAGGTGTTAATTTTTCAATACACATAGTTTAAATGTCTTGACGCTATACAGGATTCAACCACATCAAAAGAGCTTCCTATGAATCACATACGTCGGCTACCGGTATGACATTAACAATTGGTAAGCACGAAAACTCTCCTATCGTCGCAAGATGCCGATCTCACGTACAGACTGATGCGTCGCGCACTCTTCCGCCCGTTAAGAATTTAGGCCAGAACTTGATGGCCAACTTTTAACGTTGAGATCGCTGACAGCCTCAGATACCGGTCTACATTTCACCCTGTGTTCAAAACAGATAAGGTTTTATGAATTTCCGCACATCATATCTTTTCACCGCACTTTTTGTTCTTTCAACTACTTCACTGACGCCGGCAAATACTGCACATGCTGCCGCACCGAACTGCGCTTCCTCGCAGTCCGATGTCGATGGCGATGGCTGGGGCTGGGAAAACAACCAAAGTTGTGTTGTCTCAGGCTCAACCAATACCAGCCAGTCGAATACAGTTCAGTCTAACGGCACACCGGATTGCTCCAGCAGCAACTCTGACCCGGATGGCGACGGCTGGGGCTGGGAAAACAACGCGAGTTGTCGTGTGACTTCATCCAGCACCGGCAACTCGAATAACAGCAATTCCGCTCAGGTTGATACCGACACCTCAACACAACCCGCTACCACCAGTAACGGCACTCCGGTATGCACAACCACCGCCTCTGACGATAACGGAGATGGCTGGGGTTTTGAAAACGGTGAATCATGTATCGTTACCAGCGCTACCAGTAACACTACGTCGGTGCAAGGCATACCCTCAACGCTTGCACCGCCACCTGTTGCAGCGGCAAACGCCGGTTACAGCAACGGCCAGCCGATTTGCCTGACCGATACAAGCGATGCCGGCAACGATGGCTTTGGTTATGAAGACGGGCAAACCTGTGTCGTGGTAAACGGTGTCACTGCAACTCGCTCAAACCCGTTGTTGAATCAGCGGTCATGCATTCCATGGCTTGAGATTGGCTATGGCAATTACCGACTGCAAAACAATACCTGGAATGATTCAGATGTTTACTACGACACCTGGTCTCAGTGCATAGAACTAACAGGATCTGCCGGCAACTACGTCGCCAAGTGGGACTATAACTGGCTGGACAGAACCGAAGGTAACGAGTTTGCAGTCAAGTCTTACCCTCAGGTCTACTACGGTCGCAAAAACCGTTACAACCTTTCCGGCACTGTCGCAGAAACAGGATTACCTGCCAGCGTCAACAACCTCCAGCAATTCTGGGTAGACTTTGATTTTTCCGAAACCGGCATTATGGAAAGAAACGTGGCTCTGGAGTCTTTCTTTCACACCAGTTGTGATGCAGAGAATTACAACAAGCAATACGAAATGATGGTTTGGGTAGGTGTACCAACTATTCGTACCCCCGGCACCAAACTGACCACCGTTAATCTGAGCGGTTATGAGTGGGATGTGTACGTGAACCCGGCACTTGGCTGGGCCTATGTGGCCTTTGTTGCAACCACACCATTTAACCGTGGCACACTCGACTGGAACGCGTTTGTTGAATGGTCGCGGTTTGAAGGCCCGGCCTTCGGTGTACCGTCAATGGTAAGCAACGCCTGTATGGGTGCGATAGAACTGGGCACTGAAACTTTCTGGGGTTCAGGTACATTTACCCTGAACGAGTTCAAAGTACGTCGTCAGTGATCCCTGCCATTTGTTATCGTCTATACGCTAACCACAAGTAAGCAACCAAAGCCCGTCGATTGACGGGCTTTTTTTTAATTAAACTTGTTAATAAGAACCAAAAAAGCCCATCGATGTCGATGGGCTTTCGGGATACCGCAGTACTACATGATCTACTTTAGTAGGTACGATTGATCTTGTAGTTAGACAAGGTAAATGTACCTGCACCGTGCCAGATCTCTGTGCCCATCAGGATATTAGCAAGACAATCAGTGTCTTTGATTTCATAGGCACCGTAGGTGGCTGCATTGTCTTTGGCATCGTTAAGAATTTCGCTGTACATTACTGTACCGCTACTGCGTTCTTCGCGGGCAACATACGCTAAGTAACCGAAGTTATTATTTTTGGCGTAAACATCATAAACCCGACCGTCAGACGTCGTAAACGGAGTCGGATGTGGCGCCTGACCGGAAGGCAGAAAATTATCAACCTTCAACCAGACCATGACTTCCATTACCTGGTTGTCTGTCGCAGCATTACCAGTACGCTTAATATCACAGCTTTCATGGTAGAACGATTCAAGTGCAATATTAAAATCTGAATCTGAACCACCAATGTTTGGTGAAGCAGATCGGCGACCTTCAAACCAGTAGTCGTATTCAATAGTCCAGGTTGGCATGTCATAGTGCTCAACCGGCAATCCGGTTTCAGCAAAAGTACCAGACCGTTCACCAGCTGATTTAGTACCGTAAATTACTTCGGGGTATGACTTTGTGTCACCCGCATTGGCATTGTTATCAATAGAACCACCCCAGTCCCAATCGAATACTGCCTGTACATCAGTGCCCTGCGGATTCAGTGAAATGGTCTGATACCAATCTTCGTAAGCAGCAGCACTTGCATTCCAGGGATTGTTGATCACATAGAAGTCACCAAAACGGAGTCCTGGCCAGCTTGCCACGCGATCAATGTTTACTTCCTGAGGACCCTCATTAGCGTAAGGGTTGGCACCGTTGTCTTTGATCGGCGCTGTAGAAGTTGTGTAAGTACCGGCAGCAGGTCGGGTACGATCCTCGGTCAGAATCGTTGAGCCGTTGTTGTCGCGATCAGGATCGACGTTTACGTTGCCTGTACCGCTGTCGTCACCGCCGCCGCCTCCACATGCAACAAGCATCGGCAGCAGGGCTACCGCTATCGATAATTTGTAATTCATTCTTTTCTCTCAGACCAATAATTTTGCGCATTGAGCCGTTCCGGCCATACGCAATTCGCATGTCAGGGACGGTTTCGTCTTGTCTGAGGTTTTTTCGGCAGCGATATGTCAAACTGAAACCTGCTGCCAGAAGTTGCGAATTGCTTGTCACTGTCAGTGCAAACAGCTGTTTTAGCTATGAATTAGTTCAACCAACCTGCTATCCCCCTATGCTTCAAGAACCAGCGACGCTGCGTGCATCCGTGACCCTACTGTTGGTTACTGTGGCTGTTGTCGGCTCAAATTCTCTGTCACTTGGCCCCATCGCGCCTGATGTGGCAGTAGGGACAGACAGCTCCGTACAAGAGGTGTTGCGAGCATCAGCGGCATATGGAATCGGTACTGCTTTCAGTGCATTTTTCCTGGCCAGATACATTGATCGTCTTGGTGTTCGCATCACTCTGGTCCGGGCCAGCGGATTGCTTTGCGTGTCAATGATGGCAAGCGCTTTAGCAGCGACGGCTGTGTGGTTGTCACTGGCCCAGTTGTCGGCGGGTATTGCCGCAGGTGTCGCGTTGCCCTGCTGCTACGCAGGTGCCGCCGCCATCGCACCACCCGGGCAGCAGAACCGAATTCTCGGGATGGTGCTTGCGGGCTGGACGGTCAGCATGGTTGCCGGCGTCGGCCTTGCCGCGTTAATCGCAGACCACGCTGACTGGCGCACCGTTTACTGGCTGCTGGCGGTTTTATCCGGACTGACCTGGTTTGGTACGAGCCGCAGCTCACTGCCCGATCAGCGGTCGCATAAATCAGTAGACAATCCGTTGACCGCACTGAGTGCACCGGGCGTACCCATGCTGCTGTTTCTGGTGGTGTGCTACATGGTCGCATTTTACGGTGTCTATAATTTCGTTGGCGATTACGTAGTCACTGCCCTGAATAAATCAATCAGCGCCAATGCCTGGCTTACCGTTGCCTACGGGCTCGGCTTCGGGTTTGCCGCGTCGTTCGCATCAATGCTGGATCGTTTAGCCGCGTCCAGCGCTAAAGATGTTTCAGGCGTGATAAGACCACAGTACTTTCCAATGATCGCACTATTGGGGCTGGTGTTGGTGTATCTGATACTCGGCCTGGTATCAGCCAGTTTTGTATTGCTTATACCGGCTGCGGCATTGTGGGGTCTGGTGAATCATCTTGCGCTTAATGTACTGGTGGCCGCACTGAATGCAGCGGACGATACCCGGCGAGGCAGTGTGATGGGGTTATACAGCTGTGTGACCTACCTGAGCCTGAGCGCTGGCACATTGTTGTTCGGATTAATCTACAACGGCACCGCGATACTGGAATTGTGTTTACTCTCGGCTGCGATCTGCCTGGGCGCTGCGATCATCGGGTATTTCTGGTCAGGTCGAAAAAACGCCGGGCTACAGGAATAGGCAAGTCAGGGTGGCGGTCCACAGACAGGGTATTAGTCGCCCACGTGCAGATCAAATGCAGCTGACATTAACTTACGTGTGTATTCCTGCTGAGGCTGGCTGACAATCTGTTCTGCCTCTCCGTGTTCGACCACCTTACCGGCTTTCATCACGATAATCTCATCACTAAGGGCTCTGACGACTTTTAAATCGTGACTGATAAACAGATAAGCGAGCTGATAGCGTTGCTGCAACTCTCTTAATAAATCGACAATCTGCGCCTGCACAGACATATCTAATGCTGAAGTCGGTTCATCAAGGACAATCAGCTCCGGCTTTAACACCAGCGCTCTGGCAATGGCTATGCGCTGCCGCTGGCCACCGGAAAATTCGTGTGGAAAACGGTGCAGAATGGAATCATCCAGTCCGACTTCCTGCAACGCGACAACAACCGCATTAAGCCGCTCGTCTTCGGTTAGATTGGTCTGATGAACTTTAAGCCCTTCTTCCACGATTTGGAGAATAGACATGCGCGGACTCAAACTGCCAAACGGATCTTGAAATACAATCTGCATGCGTTCGCGAAGATCCCGCATTTGCGACGTGTTATAACTGCTGATCAGATGCTCGCGGAATGTGATCTCACCTTCACTTTTGATTAGCCTGAGCAACGCCAGTCCGAGCGTGGTTTTTCCAGAACCTGACTCACCAACGACACCAACCGTGCGACCAGCACATACCTTTACATCAATACCATCACAGGCCTTGACGTAACTACTGACTCCGCCAAAAAAACCTTTTTTAATCGGATACCACACTTTAATGTCTTTGCCGACAATCACTTCATGCGTGGAACCTTCAGGCCTCTCGGTCTTCGGCGAGGGCTCTGCCTGCAGTAAATGTTGTGTGTAACGATGTTGCGGTGAGGTAAAAATCTGCTCAGTGGGCGCTTGTTCAACTACTTCTCCGAGTTCCATCACATACACTCGATCAGCCATTCTGCGTACCACACCCAGATCATGTGTGATAAGCAACAGACTCATACCGAGTCGCTGTTTTAATTCGTTCAGTAACTCTAGAATCTGTGCTTGAATAGTGACATCCAGTGCAGTAGTCGGTTCGTCCGCAATAAGCATCTCCGGTTCATTGGCCAGCGCCATTGCTATCATCACGCGCTGTCGCTGCCCCCCTGACAGTTCATGCGGATAAGCGGTTAGCCGTTGCGCTGCGTTACGAATACCGACCAGATCAAGTAATTCGAGTATGCGATCTTTTGCGGCCCCACCGCTTAGTCCTTTGTGCAGTTTTAATGACTCGGCAATCTGTTTCTCAATCGTATGCAACGGGTTTAGCGAGGTCATTGGCTCCTGAAAGATCATACTGATTTCATTGCCACGTACTGCTCTCAGCACGGACGGACCGGCGCCAAGCAGTTGTTCACCGTTGTAAAGAATACTGCCTGAAGGATGATGTGCAAACGGATACGGCAGTAACTGGATAACAGACAACGCTGTTACCGACTTACCCGAACCACTGCCACCGACGAGCGCGACCGTTTCTCCTTTGCCTACCGACAAAGTCAGATTTTTAACCGCCCTGACTTCGGCCCCCCCACGCCCGAATGAGACACTAAGATCATTGATATCAAGAAGAGCTGGCAGGTTAGACGCTGACATACGCTACGCTATTGACTGCTGATTGAACGTTTTACGCGGGTCGAGCGCATCGCGCACGGCCTCGCCCACAAACACCAGCAGACTCAGCATGATGGCCAGTACAAAAAAGGCGGTTAACCCGAGCCACGGTGCATGCAGATTATCTCTGCCCTGCTTCAACAGCTCCCCCAGCGACGGAGAACCGGGTGGCAGCCCGAGACCAAGGAAATCCAGACCAGTGAGTGTGGTTACCGAGCCACTGAGTATGAAAGGCATGAAAGTTACCGTGGCAACCATCGCATTTGGCAATGTGTGCCTGACCATAATGGTCATGTCATTTACACCGAGCGCTTTCGCTGCGCGTATGTATTCGAAGTTTCTGGCGCGTAAAAACTCGGCGCGCACAACACCGACTAATGCCGTCCAGCTGAATAGAGTCATTAGAAATAACAGCGTAAAGAAACTGGGTTTGATGACACTTGCCATAATGATCAACAAGTACAGCACCGGCAATCCCTGCCAGATTTCTATCAAACGTTGTGCGAGTAAATCCAGCAACCCACCGAAGTACCCCTGAACGGCACCGGAAGCCACACCAATGACCGTGCTGAGCATGGTTAACAACAGGCCAAACACCACGGATATACGGAAACCGTAAATCACCCGGGCCAGCACATCCCTGCCCTGATCATCTGTACCCAGTAAGTGATGACGCGAGGGTGGCGTAGGTGGTGAACCTTCGACGTTAAAATCGATTGTATCGTAGGAGAACCGGATTAACGGCCACACTATTGAGCCCTTTTCATTGATCAGGTCATGAATATACGGATCGGTATAGTCAGCTTCTGCATCGAATTCACCACCGAACACTGTCTCGGGGTAGACTTTAAAAATCGGGAAGTACGTGCCGCCGTCGTAGTTGACCACCAACGGTTTATCGTTGGCAATAAACTCGGCAAACAATGACAACACAAACAGAATTGAAAAGAACCATAGTGACCAGTAGCCACGCCGATTTCGTTTTAGCGTTTGCAGCCTGCGCTGATTGAGTTTGCTTAACGCCATTAGAAATCCCGACTTTCAAAGTCAATACGCGGGTCGATCAGGTGATACATCACATCACCAATCAGTTGCAGTATTAACCCGAGCAGCGTGAAAAAATACAGCGTTGCAAACATGACCGGGTAATCGCGATTAATGGTTGCCTCCCATCCGAGACGCCCCAGCCCATCCAGTGAAAAAATGACTTCAATTAATATAGAGCCGGTAAACAGCACACTGATGAATGCACTGGGGAAACCGGCAATCACAATCAGCATCGCATTGCGGAACACGTGACCATAGAGCACCTGGTTTTCATTTAACCCTTTGGCTCTGGCAGTCTGCACGTATTGCATGTTGATTTGATCAAGGAAGGAATTTTTTGTCAGCATGGTCAGACTGGCAAAACCGCTGATGACCATGGCTACGACCGGTAACGTGATATGCCAGAGATAATCGATAATCTTTTGAAAAGTGCCCATCTCTGAAAAATCAGGAGAAGTGAGCCCGCGAAGCGGAAACCAGTCAAGGTAACGGCCGCCGGCAAACACCACAATCAATAATATCGCAAAAAGAAACCCGGGAATCGCATAACCAACGACGATCGCCCCGCTACTCCAGACATCAAACCGTGACCCGTCAGATACCGCCTTTTTAATACCGAGCGGAATGGAAATCAGGTAAACCAGCAGTGTTGTCCATACGCCCAGGGAGATCGACACAGGCATTTTATCCAGCACCAGATCGACAACACGCTCACCGCGAAAGAAGCTCTCGCCAAAGTCAAAGCGTGCATAGTCCCAAAGCATGGTAAAGAAACGCACGTGCATTGGCTTATCAAAACCAAACTGTTTTTCAATATCTTTGATGATATCCGGGTGCAACCCTTGCGCACCACGATATTTACTCTCGCCGGAGCCGGAGTTGGTGTATGCACCAGCGTTCTGCCCTGATGATTGAAAGTCACCTTGCTGCCCTGCAAATGCCGCCGTTGCATCTGTGGCAGTACCACGCATCTCGGCAATGAGCTGCTCTACCGGGCCACCGGGTGCAAACTGAATGACGATAAAGTTAATGATCATAATGCCCACTAACGTGGGCACGATCAGCAGCAGCCGCCGCAGGATGTACGCGAACATTTAACGCGTCTTCTTACAGACTAGCGAGCAAGGTCGAGTTTCGCGTCCAGCGTTTCATCGATCCACCAGGCATTTGGAAAGCCGGTGCCGTACTTCGGTTTGGTTTCCGGCTGACCGAAGCGATTCCAGTAGGCGAGTCGGAAAATTGAATTATAGAACTGTGGAATAACGTAATCGTTCCATAACAGTACCCGATCCATCGCCCGACTGGTGACCTGCAGTTCTTCCAGCGTAGGCGCGTTGATAATTTTTTCGATAAGCTCATCAACTACTTCGTTTTTAATGCCACCCATATTGGCGGAACCCTGCTCATCTGCGGCCGCACTGCCGTAGTAGGAACGCAACTCCGGCCCCGGTGGTGGAAAGAAGTTTAGCTTGACGGTGATCATATCGAAGTCGAATTCATCTACACGCACCTGGTACTGGGCGCTGTCTACGACACGGAACTCCGCATCAATGCCCACCTTCTTCATGTTCTGTACAAATATCGCACTGACGCGCTGCTGATCAGGCTGTACTAATAACAGCTCTATTGTGAGCTGCTTTCCATCTTTCATGAGCTTACCGTTCTCAAAAGTCCAGCCGGCTTCTGTAAACAGCTTGATGGCTTCACGTATTTCTTTGCGATTACGACCACTGCCATCAGTGACCGGCTGTTGGTACTCGTCGGTAAAAACCTCAGGAGGCAGCTTGTCTCTGTAAGGTTCAAGGATGGCGAGTTCTTCTGCACTCGGTTTACCACTGGCACCATATTCCGAGTTAACGAAATAGCTGTTCATACGATCATACTGATTGTACAAAATAGTGCGTTTTGTGGTTTCAAAGTCATACAGATAACTAAAGGCCTTACGAACACGCTGATCATCAAATGGTGGTCTGCGCATATTAAAGAAAAACGCCTGTATGCCCTGTGGTTGATTGTCCGGTGGTGTGGCCAGTACTATTTCGCCGTTGTCGACCTGATCAATTTTATATGCTGTCGCCCAACGTTTAGAGCTGTTTTCAGATCGGAAGTCCACTTCCCCTGCCTTGAACGCTTCTACCATTACTTCAAAATCACTGTAGTAATCGTAGCGAATGGTATCGATGTTACTGGTTCCGATGTTGACATCAAGATCTTTGCCCCAGTAGTCGTCAACGCGTTGGTAAGTAATAGAATTACCAGCATCAACTTTAGAGATAAAGTATGGACCACTGGTCGGCCCGGGAGTCAGATAGGTATCGCTGATGTCGTTTTCACCGTCTTCCCAGTAGTGCGTTGCCAACGGACTAATGCCTGCCACTTTCAAAAGCGGTTTCATGTTGTCGGTGGTATTAAATGAAAACTTTACCTGATGATCAGACAGTGCTTCGACAGTCTCTACCTCATCGTAAAACGATTTCAGAAAAGGTCTGCCATGCTCGCGAATGGTATTGAATGAGAACACAAAATCCTTTGCAGTAATCGGCTCACCATCGTTGTATTTTGCTTCCGGTCTGAGGTTAAAAATGATCCAGCTTTTATCTTCCGGAAATTCTGCTGTTTCAGCGATGAGTCCATAGGCAGAAGACAATTCATCTGCTGAACCAGCCATCAGGCTGTCGTCAACCAGACCCAGACTGCGCGGGAATTCACCCTTCAAAATATAGTCGTTCAGACTGTCGTAGCTGCCGAAAGCGCTTAGCACAATGCTGCCACCTTTGGGGGCGTCGGGGTTGACATAAGGCCAGTGCTCGATGCCGTCCTTATACAGAGGCTCACCAAACTCAGCCATGGACCAGGTGATGGTATTTTCGGCAGATACCGCAGTGTGCAGGCCGAACAGCAAAGACGACCCGACAACCACATATTTAAGTGATTTAAATAAGCTCATAGGATTCAACCCTTTCTTTTTATTCTAGTTTAGCAGCCAATCATATCTTAGGGTGCATATTAAGATCACTGGTCAGGTTTACTGGCCTAAACCCGCCGTCACTGGCTGATAAAGCAATTAATTCTCCGGTTTTGCCTGCCAGCACGGCATCAGGTCATTTTTCGCGGGAGTTGCGTGGTAAACCCCTCTGGCGATGGCTCTGGCCAGACAAACCGAGGCGGCGTGGCTCAGCTCGGTCTGCTCTGCGACGGGTGCTTTCAGGGGCTTGTTACCAGTACTGACAGAAAAAACCGTATCGCCGTCGAGTGGCGTATGCGATGGCACAATAGCGCGGGCGATCCCGTCGTGTGCGGCTACTGCCAGTCGTTGCAGTCGAGACACTGACAGATCCGCGTCAGTGGCGACAATAGCGATCGTTGTATTGGCACGCGGGTTGGCATCGGTATCGGCGTCAATTTGCGCCAGCCGTGGATCATTCAGTTGCAGTGCCGGCATGGCATCACCCCAGCCGGCGGCACCGTATTCGGTATCAATCTCAAACGGTGCTGCCCAGAAATTTCTACTGCCTGGCAAACAAACACCGCCGCGGGGATTCACAGCAACCAGGGCACCGACGGTAAAACCGGACGGGCACTGTAGCGATGCCGAGCCAAGTCCACCTTTGAAGTCGGCACAATTAGCGCCTGTGCCTGCGCCAACGGTACCAAGCTCAAAGCTGGTGCCGGTATTTCGCAGAGCATCAATGCCAAGCTCACGATAGGGGTTTGTTGTCCATGACTTTTCACCGCCGTTAAGCAGATCAAACAGGATGGCCGCACTGACAATCGGCACACGCACCGGCCCTACGGCAAACCCTCGACCCTGTGACGCCATTGCATCCATCACACCGGAAGCAGCGTCTAAACCGAAAGCCGATCCACCGGACAATACAATCGCATCAATTTGTTCTACGGATTTATCCGGTGCAAGTAAGTCGGTTTCACGTGTGCCGGGTGCACCACCTCTGATATCAACGGCTGCGGTAAAAGGTTTGTCTGCGGTGAGTACCGTGGTGCCGCTTTTAATAACATCTGTTTGACTGTTGCCGACCTGCAGGCCGCCGACATCAGTAATCAGGTTGCGCTTACCTGCAATTAACATTGGCTACACTCCATGGTGGGCAGCGACAGTTTTCAAAACAGAAAAACCGTACAGCGCTTCAAAACCTTTTTCACGACCGTGACCGGATTTCCCGACACCACCGAACGGCAGTTCCACACCACCACCGGCGCCGTAGTTGTTAATAAAGATCTGCCCGGCTTTTAACGCTTTGGCCAGTCGCATTTGCCTGGCGCCGTCGCGTGTCCAGACCGAGGCCACCAAACCAAAGTCAGTACCGTTGGCTAACGACACCGCCTGCGCTTCATCGTCAAACGGAATGATGACCTGTACCGGCCCGAAAATTTCCTGCTGTGCCAGCACATGGTTGGCCGGCACGTCATGGAACAGTGCCGGTGCGAGGTAAAAACCATTGTCAGGCGCAGTGTCTATCACGCTGCCACGTACCGGAGCAGTCAGATCGGCCGCCTGAGACAAGTACTGCTCTACGCTTTGTTTCTGCACGGCGGAAATCAATGGTCCGATGGCAAGGTCATCAACCGCCGGCCCGACCCGCAGCTGCCTATAATTCTCAGACATTCTTTCAACCAGCTCATTGTAGATACCGCGTTGGACCAAAAGACGCGACGATGCCGAACACGTCTGCCCGGCGTTTTGTATCCCTGCGTTCAACAAAAAAGGCAGTGCAGCGTCAAGGTCTGCATCATCAAACACCAGTTGAGGTGACTTGCCACCGAGTTCAAGCGTCACCGGTACAATATTCGTTGCAGCGCTTGCCTGAATTGCAGCACCTACCGCCACTGATCCGGTAAACGATAGATGGTTTACCCCTGAATGCGCCGCAAGTGCAGCGCCCGCCTCTTTGCCAATACCGGGTACTACGTTGAGCACACCCGGTGGCAGGCCCGCTTGTCGCGCAAGCTCGGCAAACAATAATGCAGTCAGACACGCATCTTCAGCCGGCTTCAATACGCAGGCATTACCCATGGTAAGTGCCGCACCTACAGACCGGCCGATAATCTGCATCGGATAGTTCCAGGGCACAATATGACCGGTAACACCGTGCGGTTCTCTTAATGTGTACACGGTATATCCACTGAGATAGGGAAGCGTTTCACCGTGAATTTTGTCTGCTGCACCGGAGTAGAATTCCAGATAGCGCGCCAATGCCATTGCATCTGCCCGGGACTGGGTTAGTGGTTTGCCTACATCCAATGACTCAATTTGTGCCAGTTGTTCGGCATGTTGTCTGACAAGATCTCCAAGTGCGGCCAGCATCCGACCACGCTCGAGCGCGGTAGATTTGCCCCACTCACCATTGAGAGCGCCGGCTGCCGCGGCAACTGCCTCATCAATGTCAGTTTCATCTCCCCGTGCGATGCGACACAGCGCAGTGCCGGTTGACGGGTTGATTAAGGTCAGACGCTTGTTGCAATGGCCGGTGCGCCACGTGCCGTCAATAAAGCAGTGTTCGGGGTTAAACGGCAGGTTAGCCAGTGCTGTCATACTGAAACCTCGAATAAAATCGGTGAAAAGTCGAAATGCATACAACTAACAATGACATAATCCGGCTACAGGTGCCTTGCGATCCGATAATACAGTAATTTGTTGCGCTATCAGCCAGCACCAAACCTGCGCACCTCCGACACCAGAACAACTCAATGACGTCCGACACGCTCTCCATAAAATACCTGATTCCCTTACTGTTTGTCTTCCTGTGGAGCACTGGTTTTATCGGCGCAAAATACGGGCTGCCCTACGCCGAGCCGTTTACCTTTCTATTTGTGCGCATGCTGATCGCCGCAAGTCTGCTGTTCATAGTCGCAATATTACTGCGCCAGACATGGCCGGTAAAACTGCGGGACTATTTCAACGTGGCACTGGTGGGTGTACTGATTCACGGTGTCTACCTTGGCGGGGTATTCTTTGCGATCTCACGCGGGGTGGACGCTGGCATGAGTGCACTGATTGTCAGCCTGCAGCCGTTGATCACTGTCATTCTGGCAGCCGTGCTACTTTCTGAGCCGGTCACTAAAGCAAAAACAGCGGGTATAGCGGCAGGCTTTACTGGTGTGTTTCTGGTGTTGTACGGCAGAGGAATAAGCGCTGCTGATTCCGCACCGTTAGGGTTACTTTTTTGCGTATTCTCTTTAATAGGGATATCAATCGGCACTATTTACCAAAAACGTTATTGTACCGGTATTGCATTGCTGCCCGGCGTTTGTATTCAGTACACCGCCAATGTGATTTTTCTATTACTGCTGTGTCTGAAGTTTGAAACCATGCAAATTCAATGGACAGGTGAGTTTATTTTTGCACTGAGCTGGCTGGTCATCATTCTATCGCTGGGCGCAGTGATGTTATTGATGTGGCTAATTCAACGCGGAGATGCAGGTCAGGTAGCCAGTCTTTTTTATCTGGTTCCACCGTTCGCAGCAGTCGAAGCATGGTTACTGTTTAACGAACAAATGACCAGCATTTCTATCGCCGGTATGTTGCTCTGCGTGGCTGGTGTCGCTATCGTACTTAAGAATTGATTGAGCTTTGCTTTCAACGAACTCCTGAATATACAGCTGAGCTAAGACTGTTGTGTCTCACGTATCAGTACGACTAACGCAAAGATAATAGCAATTACGCCAGGCAGTACCCGCAGTGCAATCCAGCCGTGTCCGAGCAGCCCCTCCCACAGTATGACAAACACTGGCACCAGATAACCGTAAGCCATGACTTTACCTGATGGCAGCCGCAACGTTGCGAACTGCACCAGAAAGACGGTACCAGCTGTTGCAAACACACCCAGATAAACAACGGCACTCCAGGCGACTGGAGGAAGCGTGCTCCATGGTGTGGACAGCAGACTGGAATACGCATAGACAGTCGTTACACACAGCCCGCCACAAACACTTAGAAAACTATACACAACGACGGGCTCGCCACGATTAAGTAACCTGCCTACCGGCGTATACAACGCATGCATGGCGCAGCCGATAAAAAACAGCTGTTCTCCCGCCCCGAAACGCAATCCAATGATCGCTTCAATATCACCACGAAATATAACCCAGATCGCACCAAGTCCGGCAAGCATCAATACGCTGACTGTTACTGCACTGGATATCTGCCGCATTAGCACATAACCGAATATCGCACTCATGATTGGTGTTAACGTAAAAATTGCGCTAGTCGAAACCGGGTCAGTCAGTAGCAGCGCTTCAAACATTAGAATGAAGTAGCCGGCAATCAACCCGCCAACTATAAAGTACCGCCATGAACTTTGTAGTGCTTGCCTGGTCAGTTGTGGCAACGACAACACCGATAAAACAACTGCCGCGGTCAAAAAACGCAACGCAGTCAATACGGCGGGATCAATATGTGGTGCCGCCAGATCACCCAGTGTAAAAGACCCGGATATCACCGCGGCAAAGACTACCATCGCAGCATGTGCTTTTAGTGCTTCTGTCATCTGACGTGTGCAGCAGGTGCTATGCATAGAGAGCGGTGCCGCAGTGATGCACTGAGAATCGCCATGTGATCTGATATCATGACTGTATCTTACAAGAGTTGAAGAATATGAGTGAAAGTGATGACTACACCGTGCCGGAAGTCTGGAAATGGCAGAACGACAGCGGTGGCAACTGGGCCAGCATCAACCGTCCAATTGCCGGCCCCACTCACGACAAGAAACTACCAGTCGGCAGGCATCCGCTGCAGTTATATTCGCTGGCCACACCTAATGGTGTAAAAGTTACGGTGATGCTGGAAGAGTTACTCGCAACTGGTGAGAGCGGTGCAGAGTACGACGCTCACTTGATAAAAATTGGTGATGGTGATCAGTTCGGCAACGGATTCGTCGACATCAATCCAAATTCAAAAATACCGGCCCTGATGGATCACAGCACCGCGACCCCGACTCGTGTGTTCGAGTCCGGCGCAATTCTGCTGTATCTGGCAGAGAAGTTCGATGCGTTTCTGCCGCAAGACCCTGCAAAGCGGACCGAATGTCTTTCATGGTTATTCTGGCAAATGGGCAGCGCACCCTACCTTGGTGGAGGCTTCGGTCACTTCTACGTTTATGCACCGGTTAAGATCGAATACTGCATAGACCGATTCACCATGGAAACCAAACGCCAACTTGATGTGCTGGACCGCCGCCTCGCCGATCATCGCTACCTGGTCGGAGACGACTACACCATCGCGGATATCGCCGTATGGCCCTGGTACGGCGCTGTGGTGTTAGGCCATGTATACAATGCGGCGGATTTTCTTGAAGCACATACCTACACCAATGTGATGCGCTGGGCAGAGGAAGTGCAGGCAAGACCGGCCGTTCAGCGCGGCCGGATGGTTAACCGCACCTCCGGGCCGCCCGAGCAACAACTACACGAGCGCCATGATGCGTCTGATTTCGAGCATCGCACCCAGGACAAACTGGAAACTTAGTCAATCTGCGGTAGTTTTCCCACCGGCGCTTTGCGCCAGACCCGGCAAGCACCCGGCAAGTTAGCTCAACAGCCACCGTTTTCTGCTGAAAACGGTGGCTGCCATGGTTCAAAACTTGCGTCATTTCACACTTTTTACGACTTTCAAACAGACCTGCTGCCAATTTGTGCACAGTTTGGCGCAAACCTAAGCCCCCTAACGGTCAGTTACTTAAAGCTCCCGCATACACGAGTCGATATAGAGCCCCGACACTTCAAACAATAAATCGATGCTGATTGGTGGTTTGCCAGTGGCACGAAAAAATAAAAGAAGTACGGCCAACCCGGCTGTTGCGGAGACGGTTGACATGAATTACCAAGACGAACACAACAGAGGCTACATTCCTCACGAATATGACCATCCCCGACAGGATGAACCGTATTCGGATCGCTATGCCGAAAGGGCTGAGCATCGCGCTCCCGAGCCCTTCGAACAGCATGCCGACTCTGATTACAACAGACATGAACACCATGATCATGCTGAATACGCGCCCGACTGGCACGAACAGGAATGGCACCAAGAATCTCGTGAAGGCGATTTCCAGGAATCTCGTGAAGGCAATTTCTATGAAGAAAGCGACGTCTATGTACAAGACAGCCGCGATTACGATGACTGGGAAATCGACCCCGACATTGCAGATGGACACCGGGAACCGCAACCAGACTACCGCCTTACACGTGTCATGCAAGACAGATACTATGACGAAGACACCGACTACCGGACAGACCCGCAGTTTGCAGGGCCGGCAGAGTCAGGTGGCAGCGGTATACGACTCAGCCACGACGATCTGCGCGATGTAGGTGTTAATCCGCTATCTCGCTATACGGGAAAAAAGTTCGCTAAGGTTGCTGCTGTAACCCTGTTCTTTGCGTTCGGCGTGCTCGTCGTGCTCTCGACAAAACCCGATGTGACCGCGTACGACATTGTCAGTATGGATTCCTATGAAGGGCAACAACAACCGGAATGGGCTCTTGATCTGGAAATAGGAGATGGTTGCGACTCTTTAAGCGCCTGTTTCAAAGAGTCACTGGCAATGACGCAAAAGAAAAACGAAGCTACCCCCGACCCTAAGGCAGTGATGGAAATACCGGCAAGAAGTATTCAGCCTGATGTACCCGAGATTGTCAGCACGGTCAATGTAGTAGAGCCCACTAGTGATCGCATGCGTGTTGCCAGACAGTGGAGCAACATCAGAACCGAGCCTGGTATGTCAGGGGCAATTCTCACGTCGATTGCCAGTGGAAGCGAAGTGCAGATCATCGGTCAGTCAGGTACGTGGTACGAAATTGTAACTGCCGATGACAGAGCGATTCAGGGCTTTATGCATCAAAGCACGCTCAAATAAGGCGTTGTCAAAATAAAAAAACAATAAAAACCAGGAAAGATAAAAACAAACAAATATGGCGGAACCAACTGTGATAACAGGGAGATACCTGAAGAATGACAAACGACATTTCAGCGGGTTATACCAGGTTCAGCGTAATCATTCACTGGCTCAGTGGACTGTTACTTATTGCCATGTTCGTTAGTCATGCGGGCGGCGCTGAAAGCATACTGCCTCGCATCCACGTAGCTGCAGGGCCGTTTATCGGGCTTTTGTTGCTGATCCGCGTATTCTTTCGATTATCCCGCGGATTGCCACGAGTTGCGGTAAGTGACGATCCCAGAACTATGGTCGCACGCGTTGCTATCTATACATTCATGGTCATGATAATAGTGCTGGTGGTAAGCGGCTATTTTCTACCGTGGTCACAGGGCGCTTCAATCAGTTTTCTCGGCTTACAAATTGCCGCCCCGTTTTATATCGACCCGTTGCAGTATGGAACCATTAGCCTTTTACATCGGTTGTCGGCTTATTCGCTTGCGCCGCTATTACTGATACATATTCTGGTCTCAAGCGCCCCCGAATTAATGTTTGAGACTAACAGTAATGGTCGCTAATCCGGCAATTACGCTGGAAGCTTGCTGTTAAAAACGTCCTGGCTATGTGTTTCGATCCAGTCTGACACCAGTGGCCATACATCTTTTGATGCATTGCGGGAACTGATTACTCTGGCATGATTGTAGTTTTCCAGAAACCCGTTAGCAGTCGATGCCAATGTGTATTGTTTCTGAGAAGATCCGAGTGCCTGATGAATTTTTTCGCAGCCACTGGCGGGCGCAATCACATGATCACCACCCGCCGCAATGGTAAGGGCTGGAATAGTTATCGCTTGTAGATGCTCAAGATAATCAAACTGATCAGCACCAACCCACTTACCTCGTAAACTCCAGCGAAACCACTGAAGCATTACCTGACCAAACTCGTTTTCCGGCCCTATCCTGACTAATCGGCCAGGCGTAAAACCGATAACCTTTGTCAACAGGATCGCGCCAAGCCAGCACATTCGTTTCAATAACCCCTGACCCGCGTCCGTAGTTTGACTGGCGACGGTCACTAACCCTGCAAGCTTTTTTTGTAAATCGGGCTTTCTGGTCAACAACATTAATATGGCCAGGCCCCCACCACTGTGACCCACCCACCACACCGGCTTTATTGACCGTTCACTCACATACTCAAGCGCCGCTGCTGCATCATCCAGATACATGCCTTCAAAGTCAGGAACAACTGATGGTTCGTCACTGTCACCATGCCCCTGACAATCAAGAATCCAGCAATGATAGCCGCGTTCACTCAAAAAACCGGCAATGCCACGCACTGACCGATAGTTAGAGAATGTGCCGTGATTAAGCACAATATTGCCTTTTGCGTCAGCGGGCCTTGCGTTGTCTGTTGCCACAACTGCCACCGGAGCAATTTCGTGAAGACATAATCTCGTTCCGGCGCTGTTTAGAGTAAAGTGCCTGTTCAACTAAGAGATGAACCCGCTACTCAATGGACACTGCAATTGACGCGAGATCATCCTTTTTAGCAGCTCGAATCTCAGCCAGCCGTTTGCTCGCGATCAGTGCCTGAAGCATTGGCATGTAGTATTGACCTTCGCCAACAAACTCGACATGAGCTTCACTGAGGCGAATCCAGTTTCGCTTGTCCAGCTCTTCCCAGACCGCACCATAACGCTCGAGAAGGTTTTCATTAAATATCTTCCGGTAATCCAGATGATTAATCTTCATTGTCTGCATAGACTGAAACAGCCACGCCAGTTTGACATCCCGGTGATTGTATTTAAAACCCCGCTCAACCGGAAATCTGCCTTCTGAAACCTTCTTCGCGTATTTCTCGAGTGAAGTATGATTCATGTAGATCCAGCTTTCATCGTCGGCAGCTACACCATTCACATGAAAATTAACTGCCGCAAAACCTATCCCGCACACCTGCTGCGTATGGTTTACCGCTCCTTCGTCATGATCGACAAAGTGATGCATATTGTGCTCATAGTCATACCGACCCAGGCGCTCTTTCTGCGTTGATGACTCGATTTTTTTCCAGTCATACACGGTAACCTGTTCGAAGCCCTGTGAACGAAGGTAGTCATTGGCTCGATGGTACATCTCAATGTTGGTCTGAATAGACGGCAACAACGCACGTTTCTGACGTGACGCAAAATCGCTCCTGCCTGCCACGTTTAATTCATAGTGCGTCAGGTGATGGACACCCGCCTCTACAGCAACTTTCAAATCATTGAGCATATCTTCCATGGTTTGCTCAGGCCACCCGTAGATCAGATCGATGCTGGAAGCAAGATCGAGTTTCTGACTGATCTCGAGCGCGCGGAACACTTGCATATTGTTTTGCTTTCGACCGCTGTATTTCACCAGTTGTTCGTTTAACTGCTGAACCCCCATGCTAATGCGATTGAAACCGGCATTTTTTATAGCGGTTAGCTTTTCTTCATTAAAAAGCTGCGGTATGCCTTCCAGTGTGATTTCTATATTGTCCGGTATACCACCATACAGCTGATCGACAAACGACATTAGTCTGCCATAGTGTTCCGGATGGTAAAGATTAGGTGTGCCCCCGCCAAAGTAAATACTCGAGAGTTTGTCATTACCGTAGTACGGTTTATAGAAATCAAACTCTTTCTGCAGAATATCAATGTAGTCTTCCACACCGGCATTGCCGCGATAGTCTTCACTGGGAAACAAACAAAACCCGCATCGTGCAGGTTTGGTTTTAAGGCAAAATGGCGTACCGACGTAGAGGTTTACACCGAAATCCTGGTGTTTTGCAAAGTCGAGACGCTTCTCAAGCAATGTCTCCACCGATTCCGGAAGCTGTTTCCAGTACATCGGAGAAGGATGGCCATGTAGCACCTTGTTGGACTGCCGCCTCACGCTCTCGCGGTCAATGAATGATTTGACTTCGCTGGCGGAGTGAATACTTGAGTCGGTTGACTGAGT
Source organism: uncultured Granulosicoccaceae bacterium (assembly GCA_937931165.1). Classification (GTDB taxonomy): domain Bacteria; phylum Pseudomonadota; class Gammaproteobacteria; order Granulosicoccales; family Granulosicoccaceae. The sequence goes on along the minus strand of CALHCI010000099.1, from coordinate 25,880 downwards.
GCTTTTTGCACCCGTTATTGTTTCCGAGACGGACATGGCTTGATCCTCAGCTGTTGATTTAATCTCCTTTCATGTGTTGCGCTCTTGCGAGGGGCTGTAATTCTCTGGCCGCATTCAAAATGGTACAACATATTCCTGCGGGTTTGCCATCTCTTTGAAATAAAAAATTCAACGACTTATCTAATGATACTGTATCAACCGCTTGCGCATTCTCACGCAGCCTGATCCATGGGTCCGAAATGCTGTTTGATTAACTGCGGTATTTCCTGCGACTGCACCGGTTTGCTGAACAAATACCCCTGAATGTAAGGACAACCAAGTGAATCCAGATGCTCTAGCTGTTCGTGATTCTCAACACCTTCGGCTACAACATCGTATCCCAGCCCCAGAGACAGCTCCATAATGGCTTTAACCAGAAGAATTGATGCATTATCGTGAGGCAGCCCCTCAATAAAGGATTTGTCAATTTTTAAAGTATCGACTTCCAGTTTGTCGAGCACAGAAAGCGACGAGTACCCGGTGCCGAAATCATCAATAGCAATACGCACTCCCGCATCACGCATCTGATGACAGATTCGACTGTGCTGCTCAGGATCTCTGGTCATGCTCTCGGTAATTTCTACTTCCAGACTACTCGGTGGCAGGTTGTTTCGTTCGACACTATCGATCACCCGCTGGCAAAAACCTTCGCTAATGAAATGCCCCCCTGAAATATTGATCGCCATTTGCAGATCGATACCCTGCGCACGCCAGTCACGCAACTGCTCGCAGGCTGTTTCAAGTACCCACTCACCAATCTCGTTGATCATGCCTACGCGTTCTGCAGTGGAGATAAACACATCTGGCGGGACAATTCCCTTTTCCGGATGACGCCAGCGAATTAATGCTTCCACACCGGTGATCCGCTGTACTCGCATATCAACTTTAGGCTGATACCAGAGTTCAAACTGGAAATTGTCGATGGCTTGTCGCAACGAGGCCTCAAGCTCAACCCGATCGGTGGTTTCGCAAAGCATGCGTTGTTCAAAAAACTGATAACCGTGCTTGCCATTCTGCTTAACGGCGTACATGGCCAGATCAGCTGACTTCAGTAACTCATCGGCATCGGTGCCATCGTGCGGGTACATTGATAGCCCGACACTGAGTTTTGGCTGAATACGATGATTGCCTATCTCAAGCACACGATTGCAGAACTCAAACAGCTTATCCGAGATCAGCCGCACTTCGTCACGGTTTCTGACACCGGTTAGCACGACACAAAACTCATCACCACCGAGACGCGCCGTAACATCACTTGCTCTTACGGTTGCCTTGATATGATCTGCAAATATCCGGAGATAATTATCGCCAATCTCATGACCGTAAGAGTCATTAACTTCTTTAAAATCGTCAAGATCGATGTACATTAATGCAAGGTTTTTCTCGAAGCGCTGCGCCATAACGATCTGGTTTTTCAGTTGCTCGTGAAAATTACCACGATTTGAAAGTCCGGTCAGATCGTCAAAGAATGCCATACGATAAATTTTCTTCTCCGCAGACTTGATGGCGGAGATGTCCTGCACGGTGCCAAGCAGAAACTGATGATTATCCGAATCGACAACACTTTTGGTTATCTGATTCATATCCCGATAAAGGTTCTGACCACCGCCGACCATGCGAAACTCGACTGCGCTTTCACCGGTATCGCCGTGGTCTGATGCAAGCACCTTTTTTAGCCGGCCGATGTCGTCAACGTGTACCAGATCCATCCAGTCGGCAATACTGATCTGCAACTCGTCTACATCCCACATTTTTGCCAGATTGTCGGACAGGTGGATTTTCTCTGAGTGAGTATCCCAGTGCCAGTACCCTATGCGGGCAACCTGCTCTGTGATCTTGATCATCGAGAGATTGTGGCGCTCAGAATCCTGCTTTAACTTCAGTTGCTGGGCATAGTTGCGGCTGACTTCCTTACCGCAGCTCATCATGAAACCGAAAATAAATACGTTGAATAACGCGAATTTCAACGCAAAGGGATCAGCTGCAACGACCAGCCGGCTCAGAGCTGCCAGGATAATGATCAACTGAAAAGTACACATGATGCGGTGATCATATGGCAGTGACGCGATCGCTCCACCTGCCACACCCACCAGCGTCAGCACCAGCATGACCTGATAGCCGTGATCTGCCGGAAACAACAGCCAGATACTGGATGCCCACACTATGGATGCTATTGTCGCCCCGAAGTTAAAGCGACGATGCCAGTGTGAAATGTCTTTACCGGTCTGGTCAGCTTTACGCCTGGCAAATGCACGTGAATCCAGCCAGCGGCAAAAGTAGACACTGCAGGTCATCAGCATCCACATGAGCAGAACGTTCTGATTGACCTCTGACCAAAATGTGAGGGTCAGTACGACTGCCGCAGCGACAGAACCAAAGCTTGAGTACTTAACTCCGTTGTACAACAGCTCGTTCTGGATGGCTCTCATTGAACCCGAGTGATCTGGCTTGGAATGGCCCATAACTGTTCTCTGTGAGTGAGAAGTCGGCGATCCGTTCCTTTGATCGTCGTTTGAGTGCTCTCTCAAACTGACACGAGCATTGCGTTTCTTAACAGATTTTTACAGTCAGAGTTACGGCTGGGACATACGCCGCTTTAATGAGGTACACGCACTTCAGGGCAGCCGTACCAATACCGTTTTAAAAGTGAAGAGTTGTGCGCGTTTCTCGCTTGAAGGCGCTCACAATTATCGATAAGAGGCAACAGGGATTTGCTGCCTAAGATGTGCACACAAGCAATCTGCAAGGGCTGTGTGCAGGGATGCGCGGTTGCGGCTGCGCTTTTGTTTGACCAGAAGTGTTTGAAACAGCCGCCAGGTCAGATTTCAGAAACCTGGCAATGCCCTACCGTGGTTACTATTCACCACCGGGCTTGTCAGAGAAATACTGCATCTTGTCTTTGACATCTTTCCATTCTTCAGCGTCTTCCGGCACTTTGCCGATTTCAGTGATATTCGGCCACAACTCAGCGTACTTCGCGTTGAGTTCGAGCATGCTTTCGATGCCATCGACCGTATCATCGACAATCGCATCAACCGGGCACTCCGGTTCACAGACGCCACAATCGATGCACTCATCCGGATGGATTACCAGCATATTCTCCCCTTCATAGAAGCAATCGACGGGGCAGACTTCTACACAGTCCATATGTTTGCACTTAATACAGCTTTCAAGGACGACGTACGTCACGGGAGCCTCTCGCGAAAGAATTGGGGAATGATCAGCCCGCCGGAACACCGATGGTAACAGCGGGATCAAAGCGCGTTACACGCACGGTAGTATGGTAACCAATACAACTAAGGGCGGCAACAAGCGCGACCTTCCGCCACGCGCTGCACTGCGGCAGAATGTACGTCCGGTTCGCAGGGCATTAGTTATACTGGCAACACCAGACGCCGACATCAGGTTGTCGAACTTTTATCATGGTTGCGGTCAATTGACAGAACACATCAACACATCAGCGCTTGGCCACCTGCGCGTACTCGACCTCACCCGAATTTTGGCAGGTCCCTGGGCGACCCAGACACTGGCCGATCTTGGCGCAGAGGTCATCAAGATCGAACGCCCCGAAGGAGGAGATGACACACGTGCCTGGGGGCCTCCGTTTATTGAGCCCAGGGGCACCGGCAATGAAGCGCTTTCCGCTTACTTTTGCACTGCTAATCGCAACAAAAAATCGCTGGCACTGGACTTTGCCAATCCTGAAGGCGCCAAACTGTTGAAAGAACTGGTTGCCGGCAGCGATGTATTCATTGAAAACTACAAAGTGGGCGGGCTGGCCAAATACGGACTCGACTACGCGTCGTTAAAAGAGATCAACCCGGGACTTATCTACTGCTCTATCACAGGCTTTGGACAAACCGGTCCTTACGCCGAGCGCGCAGGCTACGACTTTATCATTCAGGCGATGAGCGGCCTAATGAGCGTAACCGGTCAGGCGCCGGGTACAGCGGGTGATGAGCCGATGAAAATCGGCGTTGCCCTCACTGACATACTGACCGGACTGTATGCGTGCATTGGTATTCTGACCGCCCTGACCCACCGCGATAAAACCGGTCTCGGGCAACATATTGATATGAGCCTGATGGATGTCTCAGTCGCTGCCATGGCAAACCAGGCGCTCAACTTTCTGGTTAGCGGTAACGCACCGCAGCGTATGGGTAATGCCCACCCCAACATCGTACCGTATCAGGTGTTTCCGACGGCAGACGGCCATTTGATTATCACTGTTGGCAATGACCGGCAGTTCCAAAGTCTCTGTGAGGTCCTCGGTAAACCGCAACTTTCAAGTGACCCGAACTACAAAACCAACAAGCTTCGCGTTGCCCACCGCGAACCGCTGGTCACCGCGCTAAAGGAACTTACCGTCACTAACACCACAGCGCACTGGATCTCTGAGCTGGGCGTTGCCAAAGTACCCTGTGGACCTATCAATGATTTGCAGGACGTCTTTAATGATCCTCAGGTGGTCGCACGCGGAATGCGAATCGACCAGCCCGCCAACATACCTGGCCAGACCAGCGCAGCACCGGGTGTTGCATCACCGTTGCACCTGTCTGACACACCGCCGCAATATCGCAGTGCCCCACCCGTACTCGGCGAACATACCCTTGAGGTGCTGCAAGATCTGCTGCAACTCTCCGACACCCGGACTGCAGAACTTGCCGAAGCAGGTGTCTGTGCGTTTCCATCAACAGATCTGACCCGATGAATAAAAGTTCTGGAAACAGAAGCTCCGGCGTAATTACAGGTGTCGATGTCGGTGGCACATTTACCGATATGCTGGTGTTCGATTCACAGGGATCAATCAGCTTTGCAAAAACGCCTACCACCATAGACAACCAGGCCTTCGGGGTCATGAACGCACTGTCGCAAAGTGACGTAGCGATTTCCGACATCGATACCATTGTGAACGGCACAACCACCACGACCAACGCAGTGCTCGAACGTAAACTTGCACGCACCGGCATGATCACCACAAGGGGGTTTCGCGACATCATAGAACTCGGTCGTCGCACGCGGCCTCAGCCCTACGGCATGTTTGGCCAGTTCACACCAATCATACCGAGAGCCTTGCGACTGGAAGTCAGTGAACGCATGGATTCAAGCGGTAATGTGTTGACCGTACTCGACGAAGCAGAACTTAAACAGGCAATCAAACAATTACTTGATCAAAACTGCGAATCACTGGTAATACACTTTCTGCACGCCTATGCCAACCCTGCCCATGAGCAGCGCGCCGCAGAAATTGCCGCACAGTTGTGGCCAAACGCCTACATCACCACCGGTCATTCATTGTTGTCAGAGTATCGCGAGTACGAGCGCGGCGTAACTGCCAGTGTCAATGCTGCGGTGCAACCCATCCTGGACAACTACATCGACAGACTGCAGAGCGAACTCGCCGCCAACGGCTACGCCAACGAGCTGCTGGTGATGAACGGCAACGGCGGTATGGTGTCCGCTTCCATGGTAGCCAAAGAAGCCGCTAAAACCGTGATGTCAGGTCCGGCTTCCGGTGTGATGGCCGCTGCCTACACGGCGAAGCGCGCTGGTATCAGGGATATTATCACCTACGATATGGGCGGCACTTCATCTGATGTAGCACTGATACTTGACGCGATTCCCAGTGTCAGTCATGAACTCGAAGTGGAATACGCAATGCCAATCCACGTGCCAATGGTCGATGTACGCACCATTGGTTCCGGGGGCGGATCAATTGCATCCATTGATGACGCCGGTCTCCTCAGGGTAGGCCCTGAAAGCGCCGGTGCCACACCCGGGCCAATCTGCTACGGCAGAGGTGGCACCAGTGTGACCATTTCAGATGCCAACCTGGTACTCGGCAGACTCAACCCGGACACTTTGTTTTCTGTGGACAACAAAATCTCCATGCAGCAGGTGCGTGACGCGGTTGATCAACACATTGCGCAGCCACTGGGTTTATCTATCGATGCTGCCGCCGGCGCTATTCTGACTATCGCCAACAACAAGATGGCGGGGGCTGTGCGCATGGTGTCGCTGAGTCGCGGTCACGACCCGCGGGACTTTGCACTGTTTGCGTTCGGTGGTGCCGGGCCGTTACACGCCGTGGCCATTGCCCGTGAACTCGGGATTCCGAACGTACTGATTCCCGCAAGACCGGGGATCACTAACGCACTGGGTTGTGTGGTGGCCGATGTGCGCCACGATTTCGTCAATACGATTAACCGTCCGCTGGACACAATTGATGCACTGCAGATAAACCAGACGTTAGAACAACAAACCGCAAGAGGTCGGGCGCTGGTTGAAGCGGAGGCGGTGGCAGTCGAACAGATAGAGTGTCGTTACTCGGCAGATATGCAGTTCATCGGGCAGACACATCTACTCAATGTGCCACTCCCATCGACAAACGTTACCACTGACACACTGCAACAACTGTTCGAGCAAGCCTATCTCAGTCGCTTCCATGTAGAACTTAAAGAAATACGCGCGAGTCTGGTCAACCTGAATACTACGGTCATCGGTAACCGTGCACCGCTTGATCTTAGCGCGTTAATTGACAAAAGCCAGCGCAAGCCAACACTGAACGAAGCGCTAATAACAACGCGCCCGGTCTGGTTCAATAACCAGTGGCACGACACACCGGTTTACCGTCGTGATCACATACCTGCAGATGCACGCTTTACAGGCCCTGCCGTGCTCGAACAGATGGATACCACCATCATTATCGAACCAGACTGTACCGCCACAGGTGATGCAGATGGCAATCTGATTATCGAGGTTGCGCATGACTAAAGACATCACACAAGATCCGATCACGCTCGCGGTGATTCAATCGAGTTTGCAACAGGTCTGCGACGAGATGGACTTAAGTTTCTCGCGCGCTGCGTTCTCACCTATCATTGCCGAAGCCAATGATCGCTCAGACGGCATTTATTCGGCAGACAACGGCGAGCTGATCGCACAGGGCGCACTCGGGTTACCTGTGTTTGTCGGCACCATGCAGTTTTCCACCCGTGTGCTGATTGAGATGATCAATGATGAAAAGATCGCAGCCCCCGAACCCGGTGACATTTACATCGTCAATGATCCCTACCTCGGTGGCACTCATCTGATGGATGTGCGCTTTGCGATGCCGTATTACCACAACGATGAGATTTTCTGCTGGTTATCTAACACAGGTCACTGGCCGGATATCGGTGGCGCGGTGCCCGGCGGGTTTTCGGCCAATGCTACCGCCGTTGAACAGGAAGGCCTGCGCCTGCCACCGGTGAAACTGTTTAAGCGCGGTGAACTCGACAACGAAATCTATTCAATCATCTGTTCAAACATACGCGTGGCCGATCAACGCATCGGTGATGTGAAAGCACAATCTGCCGCACTTTTAGTTGGACGAGAACGGCTCGATCAGCTGGTCAGTAAATATTCCGCACCGGTACTTAAAGAGGCTATTGCAGAACTGCGCCGCCGTGCAGCGCTGCAAATGCGTCAGAGACTTAGTTCGATTGATGATGGTCAATATACCGGCACCGCGATCGTAGATTCAGACGGCGTTGTGGATGAACCATTAACAATACAAGTCAACATCAACAAAAAAGACAACAACCTGCATATAGATTTTGATGGCAGCAGCCCGCCGTGCGCCGGACCTATGAATTCCGTACTGGCGACAACACAGTCATCCGTATACCTGGCGATGCGACATATCTTCCCCGACGTGCCAATCAATGCCGGCGCATTTGAACCACTGCATATTAAAGATCCGAAGGGTACGTTTTTGTATGCAGAATATCCGCGGCCGGTATCCGGATGTGCCGCAGAAGTTTCACAACGTATTGCAGAAGCGGTATTCGCAGCACTGGTACCCGCGCTGCCGGAACGCGTTAGTGCAGCGCCTGCCGGCACCAGTGGCAACTTCGCACTGGGCGGCACCGATCCGCAACGCGGTCAGTCATTTGTGATGTATCAACTTTCCGGCGGAGGCTATGGTGGTACGCATGACCATGATGGCTTAACCAACGGCTGCTCTACTATTGGCATATCAAAGTCGCCACCGGTTGAAGTGATGGAGCAATACTTTCCGGTGCTCTATCGTGAATACGCGTTGCGCGAAGGCTCCGGCGGTGCCGGTGAATTCCGTGGCGGCTTTGGAATAAGATACAGTATCGAATTGCGCAGAGGCGAAGCAACGGCCTCTTTTGTGATGGACCATGGTAGAGTGGGCCCTCAGGGTGTGCTGGGTGGTAAAGACGGCATGCCGAATTCAGTAACCGTTTGGCGCAATGGTGAGCAGTACATACCGTTGCATTTATCTAAAGATCAGGGCATTGCCATTACCGCAGGTGATCGTGTTGAAGTGGGCACACCCGGCGGCGGTGGATTCGGCAACCCGAAGAATCGCTCAATCGAGAAAATACAATCTGATCTCGACAACGGCTACTACACCGTTCAGCAATTAGAAGAAAGTTATGGCGTTAAATTGAATTAACGCTTCTGGAGTGCAGTTACAATGAGTTATTCCGCGGGCAAGAACATCGCGCTGAAAGTACCCGATCACGAGTTTCATGAGACGGTTAAGTTCTACCGGGAAATTCTCGGCTTTGAAGATGCCTTTGACTACACTGACACCGCCACCAGTGTCGCTGTTAAGTTCGGTAGTAACATCCTTTGGATAGACCGGGTAACCACACTCAGTCAGTCCGAAATATGGCTTGAAATAAAAACCGACAATATAGAAGCCGCGCGTGCCGAGCTGCAATCAAAAGGTGTGCAGACACGCGAATCGTTGGAGCCGTTACCTGCCAACATTGAAGGGTTCTGGGTTGCCGGACCAGGTAATATTATTCACCTGCTGCACCAGGAGTAGCGCTGTGCGGGGTATTTTTCCACCACCCGCGATACCGCAATTTCAAACAAACCCAAGTCGCAGGGTCGCATAAGCCTCAGGCGAATCCACCAATGTGTAGTGCGCTATTGCCACTGGTGGAGACCAAGTTTGAAACTAGTACCAAACACGCCGGAGCACCCTCCTCAGCGCTTAGACGCTGACACTTCCACAAGTAGGCACAAGTGGGCAGGGTAATATCGAGCGTTTTGAGCAGCCCTGGCTTATCCGCCGCTAAAAAATTGCCGGCTCATCTACCGGTTTACCATAACTGGTCTCTAAAAAGTCAAAGTCACAACCGCTGTCAGCTTGCAGAATATGCCTTGAGAACATCCAGCCATAACCTCTTTCATACCTAACCTCAGGTGGCTGCCACGTGGCTTTTCTTGCGTTAAGTTCGGCTGCATCAACGTTCAGATCAATAGTACGCGCCAGTACATCCAGTGCGATAACATCACCGGTTTTAACCAGTGCCAATGGCCCGCCAACATACGATTCCGGCGCTACGTGCAGGATGCATGCACCGTAGCTGGTGCCGCTCATACGTGCATCTGATATTCGCACCATGTCACGCACACCCTGCTTCAGCAGCTTTTGCGGTATCGGCAACATACCCCACTCCGGCATACCCGGACCGCCTTTGGGCCCTGCGTTGCGTAATACCAGTACCGTATCTGCGGTGACATCAAGATCAGGGTCGTCGATGTTGTCTTTCATTTCCTGGTAGGAATCAAAAACCAGTGCCGGACCTTCGTGCTTTAAAAAACGTTCTTCACAGGCAGAAGGTTTTATCACACACCCGTCCGGTGCAAGCGAACCTTTCAGCACTGCCAGCGCACCTTCCTGATAGATTGGATTATCTGTAGTACGAATAACATCATCGTTGTAAACACTGGCCTTCGCTATCACATCACCAATGGTTTTACCTGACACGGTAATACAGTCGGTATGCAACTCCTTTTCGATGCGAGACAACATCGCCGGCAGCCCGCCCGCGTAGAAAAAGTCCTCCATCAGGTAAGTGTCTCCACTGGGCCTGACATTGGCAATCACCGGTACCGTGCGGCTTTTACTTTCAAAGTCGTCAAGCCCCAGGTCTACACCGCTGCGGCGTGCCATCGCAATCAGATGAATAATCGCATTAGTGGAACACCCCATGGCCATTGCTGCCGCAACACCGTTTTCATAGGCTTTGCGATTGAGAATATCGGAAGGTTTAAAATCGTCCCATACCATTTCAACTATCCGGCGCCCCGATGCACTGCACATTCGGATGTGGTTGGAGTCTGCAGCCGGTATAGAGCTGGCACCGTTCAGACACATACCAATACTGTCGGCAATAGACATCATCGTGGCAGCAGTACCCATGGTCATACAGGTACCGTAGGAGCGTGCGATGCCCCCCATCACTTCATTCCAGTCATCACGATCAATGACACCGGCGCGAAGGTCATCCCAGTATTTCCATGAATCCGAGCCTGAACCGAGTGTCTGCCCACGCCAGTGCCCGCGCAGCATTGGGCCTGCCGGTACATAGATGGCGGGAATGTCCATACTGATAGCGCCCATCAATAGTGCCGGCGTGGTTTTGTCACAACCACCCATCAAAACCGCACCGTCTACCGGATGGCTGCGCAGCAGTTCTTCGCACTCCATCGCCAAAAAGTTTCGATACAGCATGGTCGATGGTTTGACGATGGGTTCTGACAACGAAATTGCCGGTAACTCGATCGGCATGCCACCCGCCTGCAGCACGCCGCGTTTTACATCATCTACGCGGTGTTTAAAATGAGAATGACACTGATTGATGTCAGACCACGTATTGACAATTGCAATCAACGGGCGCTTGCCCCAGTCTTCCTCGCTATACCCCATCTGCATAAAACGCGATCGGTGTGACGACGAGCGCAAGTCATCTTCGCCTAACCAGCGATAACTGCGCAACGCTTCCGGTGATACTTTCGCCATATCAGTCTGTCCAGGGCTGTGGTGGGTGTCCTGCCGCTGATATTAACCGAAAGCGGCGACCGTATAATCCAAATTCGATTATTTTTCCGCTACACTGGTGTTTTGACTGACCGATTATCGGGAGATTGACAATGAACTGGCTTGTTTACCTGTCCGGGGAAATCCATACCGACTGGCGCCTGCAAATTGCCAACGGCGCAGAAAAACATCAACTGCCAGTGTCATTCTGCTCTGCAGTTACCGACCACGACGCCAGCGATGCCGCCGGTGATGTACTGGGTGCCGAAGACCGCCAGTTCTGGCGTGACCACAAATCATCCAAGGTCAATACCATTCGCACCAAAAACCTGATTAGTCAGTGTGATATTGCCGTGGTGCGATTTGGCGATAAATACAAACAATGGAATGCCGCTTTTGATGCCGGACAGCTGGCTGCTCTTGGCACCCCTTACGTTACCCTGCACGATGAAAGCATTATTCACCCGCTGAAAGAAGTCGATGCTGCAGCAATGGCCTGGGCGACTACACCGGAACAGGTGGTGGAAATACTGCGGTATGTGACTACTGCGTGATCTGCAGCCGCACGTCATGTGCCCTGAAAGGTTGCAGGCCGCTTTGAATCCTGCAATCGCTGCAGCACATCCAGCCCCTGCATATTCAAAAAGTGCAGCACATCGATAAAAATCCAGTTTTCGGCAAGTTTGTCACCGTCGCGCCGGTACATATCTACCACACGCATGTCTGCGCGAGGGCCTTTCGGTAATCCCATGTAGCCCCCAAGTGGTGTTAACGACAGGTTTGGCCATCCGAAAAACCCACCGTAGTTACCTTCTGCAATTCTTGCGATATGACCGTTGAATACTCTTGAGCCGAGCTGGGCTCGAAACGGTTTCTGGTGTTGATCGACATAACGATCAATCGTGTAAGTCGCACCGATCCCATCGGGGCCCCACCACAACATGTCATCATGCCAGCACCGCTGCAGCTCCTGCTGTGGCGTTGCATCCTGCGGCGCATCAACATCATCGGCATTTGAGTTGGCGGCAATGTCACCAATCATGCGGTTAATCAGGTCCAGCGTAATGCGTCCTTCATCCGGATTTTGCTCTTCATACAGCAAGCCGTCATGCGTTGCCGGTCCCGGCTGTACCAGGTGTGCACCGGTTTGTGGTGGCAGTGGCTGCAGTCCGGCCTGGTGCATCAGGTGTATAAGATCGAAGAACATACCGGTCTCTACAATTTGATTATCCAGCACCCGGTTAAACTCGGCGTAGCGCAGCATGATAATCTTCCGAGTAGCCGGTATACCCAGAAATTCCTGATCAAACAATCCGATAAAGTGCCCCATTGAGGCGACCCAGATACCGGGTTCTCCAGTCAGTGAGTTCTGGTTAGCAAGGAACATATCCGCACGACGCCTGAGACTTGAAAACGATGTCAGTAGTGGCTTAAAGAAGCTCGTGGCAACATCGGCCGCACCATATTGCTCATGAAACGGATGCATACCCCGCCAGTGCCAGTCATCGCTTGTGTATGTTGATAATACAGATTCAACGGTGGCGGAATCGGCATTGTCGAGTGCACTGTGGTACTCACGTACCAACTGTTTGGCATCGGGTGTATTCATTGTCTAACTGCTACGGTTGGTGATAGGCAACTGGTCGTAAATTGCGGGTGACAAACCGCAAGTTCAGGCAGTATGAAACTGCTCAATAACATCCAGTGTGAATTTAAAGCGTCGCCCCGTCTCATCTGCACCAATAATCGGATATTTGCGATTATTCGGTTTAAGACCAACCAGCGTAAAGCGACGACCATTCAATGAGAATGGCTTAAGGTAATCATTACCGGTTAAATCAAACAGCGGTGCCAGCGCCTCGAACTCATATTTCTCATGATCTTTTGTTGCTTCGGTTTCCGGCACAGTCAGAGACAACGTTAAGTCGCATTGATGGCTGCTGTATTTACTGCGCGCACCGCTCAATTGTAAACCGTGCGCTTTAGCATATTCCTTAACAACGGCAACCAGTCCCTCCTGCACATCCAGTACTGTCTGTGGAGTGAATGCGGCGACTGATTCAGACTGTTCGCTGGCGGGTGACGACATGTTATTGCTGGCACGAATAGTCAATTGCCCGTAAGTCTCTTGTTTGCGACCACGAATCCAGACCTGCCCCCACTTGCGACGGGGTTTTTTATAGTAGCTTCGAAACACCTCACCGGTGGTCTTGTGTACCAGTTGCCACGGGGCATCCGGTTGCACCACGTTATTGTCATAACAGGCTTCCGGCCTGGCGCCAATCTCTACACAGATCGACTTCCAGCGATGGTCATGACCGCAATTTTCACCGTGCCTTTCGAACGCCAGCGCATGAGCAATTTCATGCAGAATGGTGTCGGTGACTTCTTCATCAGAGTTCAGTTCGCAGAGCTTTCTGCTGAGACTGATGTGTTTTTTACTGATGTTGCACACACCGAATCGCTTCACCGCAGTATCCAGCCCGCCACTCCAGCCGGTCAGATTATGGTGATCAATCGATGCTTGTAATTGTTCCAGTGCGCGATTCGGATTCATAACCAGTTAATTGTCTATGTTGTGCAGGACCACACTAACGTAAACCGTCCTCCCCAATAGCATCCTCATGGGTTAAGCCGCCCACTCTGGGTAGCGGCCGGCCGGAATCAGTGACTGCCACGGCAATCAGTATTTCGTTAGCACGCGGGGCGTCGGCGACTCTTATTTCAATACCATCGAAATGACTGCGAACATAAGCAGCATCTTTGTGCCCCAGTGGCACATCCAGCGGTTGCCCGCAGCCACCCATTTTTTTACTCGAAGGCACCAGTGCCGCCCCTTTTTCAACCGCTTTACGTAATGGTGCACCCAGCTTTGGATGCAGCAGTGCTGCCGCATGCTCAAGCTCGCCGTTGCTGCCAACCATGGCGGCTTTGCCATAGCTTTCGCACTGCGCCGGTGACACTCCCAGTGCGGCTACGGCCTTCTCGCCAAGTAACTGACCGAGCGTCTCACCGGCAGTCATTAATTCATCCAGATTATCGACATACTGACCAGCAAAAGGATTCTCGATGACCGCGGCCGCAACCGCCTTTCTGGTGGCAGGCTCGATAGGTTTTTGCATCTCGATATGAGTGTTTTCAACACTCGTGATAATTTTTCTTATACGCACGATCTATCGCAACCCGTCTTCGCCTTTGACCTCTTCAGCGGCCAACCCGCCGGCCCTGTTATGCACGCGTGCCCCTGTCGACATCGTCAGTGCAACAATCATTTCATTGGCCCTCGGCGCATCATTAACACCGACTTCCATTGAGTCGAAGTGAGAACGCACGTAAGACGCATTGGTGTGCGTGAGTGGAATATCCAAACGTGTACCGGGTGCACCAACCTTTTTTGTCGACGGTACAATAGCCATACTTTCTGCAATCGACTCACGCATGGAGTAGCCGCCAGGCACATGCCACAGTGCACCGTGTTCAATTTCACCGGCCTCTCCAACAATCGCACCTTTACCGTAACCCTTAATGTCTTCTGCCTTACCTCCAAGCGCCTCAATGAGTTTGTTAGCCATCTCCACACCCAGTGGTTTCAGATCATCCATGAAACCGGCAATGTCTTCTTCATAGCGTCCGGCATACGGATTTTCGATCACCGCCAGAATTGCTGCCTTGCGCAATGGAGAATCAGCTACGGGCCCGCCTTCGTGGAATGTCTCTTCAACAGACACAATCATTTTTCTCAGTTTAATTTCAGGCATTACAGAGTGCTCTCTTGTCTGTATCAATAGTATGCGCTTCCGCCAAACTTTCGGATGCGCCGTAAACGCTTCGTGATGACCCCTGCAACGTCAGGAATGCACCACTGATCAATTGTCGGTTAACTAACTTACGCGCGTAATTCAGGCCGTTGGCCAGGGCCAGGTCTTTTTCATGTTGAGTGAGTGTATTCACCTCGACAGTCACTGCCTGCCCGTAAAGATCAGTATCGGGATCAAGCTGCTCAGCTGGCACGCGCACAATCGCATCATTGCCAGGAAGTGTAACTTCGTTTGCGATGAGTGTGGCAGCGGCATCAGCTACCGACGCACTGGCTGCCATCACCGTAACAGAGTCAGCAATGCCCAGACTCAGGCTGCGACCATGCCTGCCACTGGTTGCGATGCCGCCAATACCATCGGTAGATTGTACGGTAATTGTTGCGGGCATTTCCGTATTCTGAGGATTACTGACAACGCCTGCTTTATAACTTTGGCCTGTGCTCAGATGCAATGCGATATCGCCGCCATTGTTCACATAAACTTTTTCAAGTTCGGTACTGCTGAGCATGGTATTCAGTATTTCATCGGCAACACTGCCTGCCACGGCAATCATCGGTGTTGTAAATTTGGGTGTTGTAAATTTTTCGGCAAATAAACTTGCGGCACAGTGCATACGCGTTGCTACCGGCCCCGTCAGCTGATTATTGACACAGCTTGTCACTGAACGCAGCAATGGCAACTCTTCAACCAGCTCTTCCAACAACGTTTCAAAACGCACAACCGCTGCGTTATAGGCAGTTGCGCTGTTCTTTCCGTGTGCCTCAATAATCAGATCTATAGGGCCATGCTGCAGGTGCAGCCTGCGACCGTTGTTGATCATCTTAGCGGCGATCACTGATCAAACCACGAGTAGTGATGACGGTCCAGTGGCCATGGATTGCTGTTGGTGTTTTGCAGATGCTGACGCCCGGCGAGCACATGATCGTTCTGTGATGGCACCGTGCCGCCCAGAATTTTCTCTACTGCCGTGATGTGTTCTGCATGACCACCAAGCGCTTCATAGTCGGCACGACGCATCGTAAACTCAACCGGCGCTACCAGTGCAGGTGTCGGTACATAGCCAAAAGAGTTTTCCGGCATGCGATTGACATCGACCATAATGGTAATGCCGCCCCCGGGCCACACATAGGCCGGTGCACCACCACAGGTAACCCGGGTCAGTGCCTGCTTAACCGAGCGAGTAAGCTTTACCGGGTTTTCGGTGACACCGGCACGCAATGAACCACCTGCTCCGCCCATGAACAATACAGAACACAATGCAGGCTCACAGTTCTCGGCAATACGCTCGACCGATTGCATTAGTGATTCAGGTAGATGTTTTAAGACGGGTTGAAGATTGTCATCGAGCACATAGTACGCATACTGCTCACCGGTGGTCGACACCATCAACAGGGTTAAACCGGGACTTGCATTTTTTTTGTTGAATGGCCCGAGTATGGTTAACGGATCATCGACATTCGTACCGCCCCAGCCTGTTCCGGGCTCTGCTACCTGAAAGTAACGGCCGGGTGTTGATTTGCGGCCAATAACTTTAATGCCTGTGGGCTGCCAGTCAATGACTTTGCCAGCCTGATGTTCAGACACCACACCGGTAATATGGTCGTCTACCACGACAACTTCATCGACCAGACCCTGCCATTGCGAGGCAAACATACCGATAGTCGCAGAGCCACAACCAACACGCATTTTTTCTTCTTTTACACCATCAATAACAGGGGCAGCACCGGACTGCACTACCAGTGACAAGCCATTATCAATCGTTAGCTCCACCGGTTCACGGTTACACAACTTAAGCATAGAATCGCAGGTAACGCGCCCTTCTTTTTTTGAACCGCCTGTAAGATGATTCACTCCACCAATCGATAACATCTGCGAACCGTACTCGCCAGTAGTCACATGCCCGATCACTTCGCCCTGCGCTCGAACCGCGCTTTGTTCTGCACCGATATGTCGATCGGTATCAATCTTTACCTTAACACCGCAGTAACTGTAGAT
Organism: uncultured Granulosicoccaceae bacterium; assembly: GCA_937931165.1. Lineage (GTDB taxonomy): Bacteria > Pseudomonadota > Gammaproteobacteria > Granulosicoccales > Granulosicoccaceae. Next base: position 9,179 of record CALHCI010000099.1, on the reverse strand, counting down.
ACCTTCGGTGACAACCGTCACCATATCAACGCCCTCTACCTCCTGACTGACAATAAACGGGGCAGGCTTATAATCCGGGTAGGTGGTACCTGCGCCAATGGCAGTCACGAAAGTTTTATCGCTGTGCAACAGGTCCCCGTCCCACACATCATCTGATGACGTAAACTTCACCACCTGAAACTCTGACTTATTAGTGCCGTCTTCGAGCGCATTGCTTAACACACGATGCGGGTCTGTTCTGATGAGTGCACCATCATGATTAGCGTAACGATCACAGGCACCGGATTTTCCATCGGCGATGTAGCACATCACCGGGCAGGCATCACAGCGAATTTTGTCGTCTTTCGTTACAGGCATGATTAACGGTTCACTGCTTGAATTGCCGCCAGCACCTTGTCAGGGGTTGCCGGCAGATCACAGATCTCGGCACCGCTGGCATCCCTGATTGCATTGAGGATGGCTGGTGCTGTTGGTATAAGTACATGCTCACCCAGGCCTTTGGCACCGTAGGGACCTTCGGCGTCTTCTACCTCAATGATGTGATGCTCAAACTCGGGGATATCACCAATGGTCGGTATCAGGTAGTCGTGCAGATTTTCTGCAACACCGGGAATGAACTCTTCCATCAATGCCATCCCAATGCCCTGCGTTGCACCGCCCTCAATCTGCCCTTCAATAAGCAGCGGATTAATCGCACGGCCAACATCGTGTGCACTGGTGAGTTTATCAAGCTTCACGGTGCCAAGTTCCATATCGACTGTCAGCTCAACCAGTTGTGCGCCATAGCCGTACTGCGCGTAAGGCTCACCCTGCCCGTTTTCATCAAGATCAGAGGTTGGCGGATCGTAGGTTTCAATAGCAGTGAACACATAACCATGACCGTCACACTCGCGTCCGGTCAGTGGTATGCGGTGGTTTTGCTGTCCATCGTCTATGGTGATTTGACCATCATGCATCTCCAGCCTGGAATCTGCTGACGCATTGACTTCACGCAGAATGGTTTCACGCAATGCAGTTGCTGCAAGCACAACTGCATTGCCTGTGACAAACGTTTGCCTTGACGCGGATGTCTTGCCGGCATCAGGCGTAATATCAGTATCCGGCCCTACCAATACAATGCTGCTCAGAGCTACACCCATCGTGTCAGCAGCTATCTGTGCCATGACGGTATTGGCACCCTGCCCTATGTCTATGGCTCCCTGGTGCAACACGACATTGGCCTCACTATCGACAGCGATTTTAATAGTAGACGGATTAGGTAGAGAAGTATTACCACAGCCGTACCAACAAGTGCCCAGCCCACAACCTTTACGGTAACGCCCGGCGCTTTGGTTATAGGTGCTGGCATTTTCACCGGCGCGCAGCCATGCTGGCTCAAGCGCTTTAAGACACTCGCTTATCCCGACCCCCTGTTTAAACACCTGCCCGGTGACGGTTGGCTGGTTATTGTTTAGTGCATTAGTTAAACGAAACTGTAGTCTGTCAATCTGTGCAGCGTCTGCCAGTTTATCCAGTACACACTCAAGCGCAATCGCCGCTTGAGGTACGCCGAATCCGCGGAATGCACCGGCGGGCGCTGTATTTGTATGTACTGCGACAGAGTGTGCCCGATAGTTTGGTACATAGTAAGGCCCTGATGCATGAATGGGTACTCTGTTAGCCACTGTCGGACCCCAGCTCGCGTACGCACCGGTATTGAACACACCTTCAAAATCAATCGCCGTTAATTTCCCTTTATCATCGCAAGCTACATTGATATGTATATCCGATGGATGTCGCTTGGTAGTCGTTTGCATTGACTCGATACGGCTGTAGACACCGGCAACCGGCTTGTTTAAAGACCATGCAGCAAGACACAGAAAAGGTTGAATTGATAAGTCGAGCTTTGAGCCAAACCCGCCTCCCACCGACGTTGGCAGAACACGAATAGCAGACAGCGGTAAATCCATAATGGCAGCCAGATCTTCCTGCGCCATGCCGGCAGTCTGTGTACAGGTGTGAATCTCAATTCGATCACCAACCCGGGTGGCAAGGCCAGCCTCGGGTTCTATATACGCATGTTCAATAAACGGCGTGGTGTAGTGACCAGTTGCGGCGTACTTACTTGCGGTTATCTGATCTTTTGCGTTGCCGGTTTGCACCAGCCCTTCTATTAGTAGATTACCACTGCGGAACTCATGCACCAAAGTGGCATCGGGTTGCATTGCTGTCTGTGGTGTTAACACTTCATTGCGCGCTTGCCAGTTCACTGGAAAAGTTGAGAGATCAAGCGACTGAATCTCTGCTGCGGCACCCACCACAGCGGCAACCGCCTCGCCTTTAAAGCGGGTAAAAGATTCTGCAAACACAACCTGATCAGCAAACGGTGGAATCACCCCGAAGCAGTTGCGACCGGGAATGTCTGCACTGGTGAATACTGCCTCAACCCCCGGTTGCTGACTGACCCATGCGTCTATGTCCCCAAATTCAAAGGCTGCACTGTGCATCGGGCTTCGAATTAGTCGCAGTCTTAATGCATCTGGCGGAATAACATCTGCACCAAACAAATCACTTCCATTGATTTTGGCTATTCCGTCAAGCCTTTCGACACGTGCCCCGATTGCTGACCCGACGGCAGGTGCCGGCGCGTCGACAGACTGACCAGCGCTTAACACCGCATCTACAATTTTGCGGTACCCGGTGCAGCGACACAAAACACCACCAAGTGCATCTTCAACCTGTGTTCGGGATGGTGACGATGTGTCTTGTAAAAGTCGCGTCGCCGCGATCAGCATACCCGGCGTGCAGATGCCACACTGTGCAGCACCGTGTTGTGCAAAAGCATTTTGCAACGTAGACAACTGTGATTGATCAGCCAGCCCTTCAACCGTTTCAATATTACTGCCCGCTACCTGTGCCACAGGCACCAGACAGGCACAAGCCAGCTCACCGTCGATCATCACTGAACAGGCACCGCAGTCTCCGGCGTCACAACCGGTTTTAGTGCCAGTGTAGCCGTGGTGACGCAACACATTTGATAATCGCTCAAGCGGCTGCGCAGAAAGTGTTTGTGACTTACCGTTGACCTGCAGTGTGATTTGTCCGCTGGTCATTGCTGTACACCAATACTGGTAGCGACCGTTCTTTTGATGATCTGCAATGCCGCATCACGCCGGTACTTAGCCGTAGCGCGTATGTCGTCAATCGGCTTAAGTTCAGACAAGTGTCGGTGATCAATCAATGCTACCGTTTGACTGTTTGAAGGCTTGCCTGCAAGCAGCGATTCCACTGACCGCAAGCGTTGCGCCACCTCCGAGCAGGAACCGACAGCAACGCTTATTTGTTCAATGTGATCAGCACTACAGACAGCGCGCACTGCCACCATACCAATAGAGATCACCAGATATTTGCGCGCGCCGAGCTTGTTGAACGCACTGCTGCCGTGACACGAATCGGCAGAGACGACAATAGCACTGACCAGCTCCTGAGGATTTCTTACGGTGCGGCGATTGCCCTGGATAAATTCGTGAAGGGGCACGGTGCGGGTGCCCGCCTGAGATTGCAGCTCTACACTCGCGTCCAATACCAGTAGCGGCGGTACACCGTCAGCCGCCGGCGATGCATTGCAAAGATTGCCGGCAATCGTTGCACGATTCTGTATTTGCACTGACCCGACTTCAACAGCCGCCTGCTGTAACGCCAGAAATGCCGGCGGTAACTCTGCGTTAACGATGTCAGTCCACGTGGTGAGCGCACCAATCCGCACCCCGCTGGCAGTGGTTTCTATACCACGAAGCGTCTCAATAGCAGTAATATCGAGCACAGCCCCGCGTGGTGCTTCACTGCGAAGCGCCGGGTAGTAGTCTGTGCCACCGGCAAGAATTGTCCAGTCGTTGTCACACAACTGCTCAAGCGCCTGCTCAAGCCTGGCCGGTCTGGAAAAATTCAAGCGTGGTTGTCTCCGCAAAAACTACCGATATGGCAGGGTTCCATAGTAACGTGCTACCGCCCGCAATTGAATAGCGGCTGCATTTATCGATTACGGTCAAACCGCATCAATATCGATGGCAGCAGCAGATAGTCTGCGATTAGTGCGATCATAATGGTCACCGCACTGAGCATCCCCATCTCGGCATTCACTTTAAAGCCGGACAGAAACAACACACCAAAACCCGCCGTCAGCGCCAGCGATGTGATCCACAATGCCACGCCGACAGTTTGCATTGTCTCCTTAATGGCCGCTTCTACGGTCATACCGCGCTCTCGTCTTGCCTTCAGATATTTCGTCAGAAAATGCACGGTATCGTCGACAACAATACCGAGCGTCACCGCCACCACAACCGCTACAGACAACCCAACCTCCCCGACCAGATACCCCCAGATGCCCAGCGCCATCGCCGCCGGCACCAGATTCGGCACCAGGCTGATCAGCCCGGTGCGAACACTTTTTAACGCCACAATCAGTATCAGTGAAATAGACAGCAGTGCCAGCAAAGAACCGAACAGCATTGAGCGTATGTTGCGTTCTGACACATAGGCAAACGCCATCGACAAGCCGTTACCTTCGGCATAAAGTTCTTCGTGATTGGCTTTAAGCCAGGCCTCTGCACGGGCTGTTAGCTCTCGCATATCTCCGGAACTGGCTTGCTGCACAATGGCAAACACCCGGCTTTGCGACTTACTCACATCAATTGAGTTGTTGAGGTCGAGCCCGTATGGCAAAGACATTTCATACAACAGTAAATACTGCGCAGCGAGCTCTCGACTTTCCGGCACACGATAATACGCGGGGTCGTCACCGTGCATGCTTTTGTTGAGGTCCTTCATGGTTATTGACAATGCGCCGACATTAGTCACTTTCGGTTGTTGCTTAAGCCATTCGGCAAATTCGTCAATACCCTTAAGGTAGGCCGGTTCACTTATGCCTCCCTCACCGGCTGCGGGTATAGAAAAATCGATCGCATTGAGTCCGGTCAGGTTATTTTCGACAAAGTCTGTATCACGCCGCAACTCAAACTTATCGCTAAAGTACTCGATAAAGTTGTCATCCAGTTCAATTTGCGTGGTACCAAGTGCCAGTGCTACGACCACCACCGGTAGAATGAGTGACAGCTGTCGGTAATAGCGAATGACGACATCTGCCAGTTGACCAAGCCCTGCCTGCAATGGCGAACGACCGGCGGCGGGCTTAAGTTTTACTAATGAAAGAAACGCCGGCAGCATGGTCACTGAAAGAACAAAACTGACCATCACACCAAGCGCCACAATGTTTCCCAGTAACCTGAAAGGCGGCGCTTCCGAGAAATTCAGGCTTAAAAACCCGATCGCGGTAGTGGCACAAGTAATAAAAATCGGTGCGATGTTGATTCGCATTGATTCGACAATCGCTTCTTTCTGCGATAAGCCAAGCGCCATTTTCTGACGGGTGGTCACCAGCATATGCACACAATGCGCGACAGCCAGCGTTGGAATGATCACCGGTGCACCGGTGGTACCTGCATTCAGCACCGTCCCGAACCAGCCACATAAACCCATCGCAACGCCCACTGACAACGCGATTAAAATAATCACCGAAGCAGTTGCCCAGACGGTCTTAAGCGAAACGCCCACTATGATCAGGATAAGCCCGAACATCAGCGGCACCAGTAACTGATTTTCCTGTGCAGGCAATTCAGCAAAGGCAACATCAAACATAACCCCACCGGTGACATAGACCTTTATTGCAGGGTATTTTTGTTCGAACTGCTCAACAATCTGGTCAACCGTTTGCACTATTTCAAAAATAGCGTTGTCGTTGTCTGGTGGCTTTTGCACCGTGATATTAAGACCGGTTACTGCACCATCAGAAGACAATAACCGATTAACCAGAAACTCCTTGCTTAAGGCAGTTTGCTTTATCCGCTCCGGCGCCGCTTCAGCCAGTATGGATTCGGTATCGAACAGATCTGCAACAATCAGATCATCGCCATCCGCCTGCGTGTGCTGATAGTTCGACAATGAATCGACACGGCTTGAATAGGGTATTTGCCATGCCTGATCTGTCAGTTCGATAATCGCAGCGAGCGCATCAACGGTAAACACCGAACCGGAATCCGGCGCCAGCGCAATGAAGATGTTATCGGACTTGGTGTAGGTGTCCTCAAGTTGTTCGAGTGCGATCAGTTTCGGATCGTCTTCGGCAAAAAACACGCGGTTGTCCGGGTCATTGCTGAGACGCGCCATACCCGCTGCTGAGATCAGCGCCATAACCAGAGAAATCAGAAAGATCGATCTGGCGTGCTCGACAAGCCAGGTAGCATATCGTTGTAGAAGTGCGTTTGAAGATGCTGTCTGAGATTGCAAAGCCACAGTGGGTCCATCTGGTGTGCTGGAACTTCGGGGTCGCCGATGTCGGCCTGGCTGTGGCTCAGATTGTACGCGAACCTGCACGGACAGACATACGAATCAGAATAATTCAGGCTTCCATTTCAGGCTTTCGGGAGTCCCCTTTTGCTAAAGGCGAATCTTGAATTCTGCTATCATTCCACCGATCAAAAAAACCGGCAATCAGGTGCATTAAAACATGAGAGACCAACGGGATTACCCGGAAGACCGCTACGACCCGATTTACGACGACCGGCAGCCGCGTTCGTACGACTCCGACTACGATGAGGGAGAAGACCCGGTGGCGTTTGTTAATGTCATCGACATGGACATTCCATTTTTTCAACTGGTATGGCTGATTTTCAAAATTCTGCTGGCGACGTTGGTCGCTGCAGGTATTTTGTCGCTGCTGGCCTCACTGTTGTTCTGGGTACTTAGCCACCCTGTGGTGCAGGGTATCCTGCCGGACGGTGCGACCTGGTTCCGCGACCTGACTGGTGGCTTTGGCAGGTAGATCTCGGGTATTTGCGTGAACGATTGCCTTTTATCGGGGGGCCGTGTAGTAACTATTTTTGGAGATTTTGGGCTTAGCCTGAAACGAGTACAAGTCTCGGCAGAAACCCTCCCGGCGCGTAGACGCTGACCCTCCCGCAAGCGGAAGGGTGATATCGTGCGGTTATAGCCGTCTGTGGTGCCGGTACGTACGGGTTTTAGAGCAGGCTTAGGCGTTCTGTAATTAGTGCGAAGAATCGATCGGCGTCGCCACGCGTTGCCACAAGTACATTGGGTGTTTCATCGGTTGCCGCCCACCAGTCGGTGACTGTGCGTCCCAAAGACGGACCGTCAGTGGTATCGACCACCACGTGCATTTTTTTCATGTCGAATATTGCAGGCTCGATCAGATAGGCAATTGTGCAGGGGTCGTGCAATGGCGCACCCTCCCAGCCGTATTTGCTGATGTCGTACTGATTAAAAAAATCCAGTAAATCGCCAACTACCTTTCCAACGCGCCCGCCGTCAGCGTTTATTTTGGCCAGACGATCCGGTGTGATCAGCATCTGGTGGGTCAGATCAAGACCGAACATCGTCAGATTCACACCGCTTTCGAACACGGCGCGAGCAGCCTGCGGATCAACATAGATATTAAATTCGGCGGCAGGTGTGATATTGCCGGGCTCAAAGCCGGCACCGCCCATAATGACCAGCTCGCGAACCCGCGGAATGATGTCGGGCGCCATGGCAAAGGCTATCGCAATATTGGTGAGTGGCCCGATAGCCACCAGCGTTACCGACTGCTCTGGCTCCGCGCGAATGGTGTCAACGATAAAATTTGCCGCATGGTCGGGCTCAACTCCGACGGTCGGTTCGCCCAATGGCTGACCACTGCCACTGTCCAGGCCGGTTTCTCCGTGAACGTGCTCAGCCGTGACGATATCCCGCATCATTGGACGCGGGCAGCCAGCAAACACTTTACACTCCCGCTGCGCGAGCGTGACTACCTTCCTCGCGTTTAGCAGCGTCGAGTGAAGCGGTACGTTGCCTCCGACAACAGTCAGCCCCAACAACTCAATTTCTTCAGTGGATGCCAGCGCCAGCAGAATTGCTACCGCATCGTCATGACCGGGGTCACAATCAAGGATGATTCTCTTTGCCACTATCGCTGCCCGTTTTGATACACTGTAACGAAGTTATTAGTCATGACACCACCTATGATTCACCACGCAAAATTTAACATCGGGCAGATAGTCAAGCACCGTATCTACCCGTTCAGGGGGGTGATTTTTGACGTCGACCCTGAGTTTGCGAACACCGATGAATGGTATGAATCCATTCCCGCCGAGTCGCGGCCACGCAAAGATCAGCCGTTTTACCATCTGTATGCAGAAAATGAAGACACTGAATACGTGGCCTATGTGTCTGAGCAAAATCTGTTGCCAGATGACTCCGAAGAACCGCTGCGGCATCCGCTAATTGATGAAATGTTCGTTCGAAGAAACGATATATACGTGGTACGGGACGATACCAGTCATTAGCCTTCCTGGAAGAATGTAGCACAGAACACTAAAGGCATTGATACCCGTGGGTGACAACAACACCCATGACGCAAAATATTGGTTACCATAGCGCTGTCCCACACGGATCGAACCAATGCGCTGGTACTTCGACTTTATCTCTCCATACGCTTACCTGCAAAGCACACAGCTTGAACAACTCGCGGCCGTTGAACCCGTAGAATGCGTGCCGGTTCTGTTCGCCGGCCTGCTGAACCATTGGGAGAACGTGGGCCCGGCCGAGATAAACCCGAAACGCGACTGGACCTTTAAACGTGTCAGTTATCTCGCCCATCGTGACAATATCCCGTTCAAACTACCTGCGCACCATCCGTTCAATCCGTTACCTTTACTCCGACTCAGCATTGTACTTGGCAATGAACCGGCCATTGTTCAACGGCTGTTTCGCTATGTCTGGGTCGAGCGCAACCTTCCGGAAGGCGAAGCGTTTGAACAACTGTTGTCTGAATTCAACACAGACAGCACTGCGCTTAACCATCCTGACATAAAGTCAACACTATTGAAAAACGGTACCGACGCCACGCAACGCGGTGTGTTTGGTGTGCCTTCCATAGAATGTGGCAGTGAAATGTTCTGGGGTTATGACGCTACTGACATGGCGATCGACTATGTACAGCAAAATAACTGGCCGGCTGCACAGATGCATAACGCCATGCAACTTCCACAGGGGCTACAACGCAAGACACCGCAAAAAAATAGCAATGCAGCGCCAACCGGTACGCGGCTGCCGCTATTGCCACTTGATCTGCAGGAGCCCGCTGATCT
>CALHCI010000098.1 GCA_937931165.1 uncultured Granulosicoccaceae bacterium | reverse complement strand
CATCAGTTCGAAGCTACAGTAGTTGTTTTTTGCGATTACATATGAGCCGTTGCCCGACAATCCGTACATCTGACTGGAGCCCGAACCTTCATTAATAATCATTTTTGCAGTCACCACACTGGTAGCGGTATCAACGCTGCCCGACACAGTGGCAATAAAAGAACCCACCCTGTCGTCAAACGCACCTGAAAAAATTTCATACCCGGTAAAGTGTATGGAACTGTCTGAAAGCCGGCATTGCTGCAATCGCACTTCCCCGACACCTCGCAATAATTTGAGCGCATAACTCTTGACATAGGTTACCTGTGACACCTGCAGGCCATCCGGCCCGATTACCCCGTCGGTTTCATGATGATTCGAAATTACTGCCGTCCCGTGAATACCATTATCGATATTTGCCAGCATTTCCGGTTTCCTCTCCTATTCCTTTCTGAAGCAGGTTTTCCTACGCAGAACAATATTTTGCGGATGAAATTGTGGATTACAAATGACAAAAGCAAAGGAGCAATAATTCGCCCGGACTGGTCACCTGGACTTCCTGTGAAATGTAGTTTTGTCAGACAAAAAAAAGGTCGTTGGAAACCGTTGGAAACGGCCTTTTTCGGTTACTTCTGATTGTTACCGACTAATATTGAACTACCCGCAATCATCAAACACGGCGGACTCATCGGCGTTGCGGGCTAAGGTTCTGGCCACAGCCCGGTAGAAGGATGAAACTGCGACCACGCAAACCAGAAAGCCTGGTGACTGCCCTGATCTTCACCGTCATTGCCAACGGCGCGAATACCACCGGCATCCAGTACCAGGTGAATATCATCAACCCCGACCGTTTCATCATTTTTTAGTGCGACAAACGCCGCGCTGCGCTGGAATGCATAGGGCTTACCGGACGTGGTAATCACCCCGATAATGTCTTCATGAATCGGCAGTCTAGGGTCAACATCACCCACGGGAAAGATAGGACCATTCGCATCCCGGTTGTTGCGAAAGTCAAAGTCACGCCCCAGAGCCAGCGCTTCGACTAACACCGTAGTCTCGGGATGAGCCCGCTTCCAGTCACCCCACTCACTGGTAACCACACTTGCCTGCTTAAGCTTTATTCCTTGTTTGGCAAGTGGCCCGGTTACAGCCGCACCGGTAAAAGTATCAAACACCGACCAGGAGTTAACGTCGTACATCACTTTGTTTGAGCGTATTAACAATCCGGAGGTTCGCAACACCGGACGATCAACTCCGGCAGGTAAGTCATCAGTAAAGTAAGCCTGCGCTGATCCGCAAAGCGTGCAGTACGGCATACCGATATCACGGCCGCCCAGAGTGTCATTAACCATTTCTCTGACTTCCATAATACGCCTTGGGTAGGCACGGTATTCACCGTTAATTTCTACACCAAAAACGATATCTTCATCTTTAAGCCAGGTCGCCTTTTCAGCGGAGCTGACCTCAGGGTTATCTGCAGCGGGTATACAGTTGCAGCGCTCGTCAGTCTGATCGAATGGACGGCTGTCAATCAACACGCCACCCCACGACACGTGAGTCCAGTTGATATTACCTTCTGTAAAAATACGTTCCCACTGCGGTTCGAGGCTGGTAAAGATGGCCCTCTTGATCTCTAGATAACCCGGGGGTGCAGGAATCTTCCATGCTATTAAATGATCAGTCGTTGTTCCCCAGATATTTTCAGTCTGATAACGGATACCCAGCAACTCGGCGGCAGCGTCTGCAAGACCTTGCATCAGTGCACGACTACTGGCAAAGCGCATCAGGTCACTGATCAGCCACGCAAGTCTGGAATCTTTGGACTCGGCGATCTGCTGCAACGCAATATCCTGATCCCTGCCCCACGTCGAATTTGCCGTTGGCTCAACGAAGGCGGTTTGCAGCGCACTTTTCAGATCATCCGAGAGCTCACCTGCGGGAACAACTGGTCGTTGCCCAAACCTTTTTATCACCCGCTCTGAGAGTGCAACGTTTGCAGTTTCCTGCGACAGCGCCTGACGTTCCGGCAGACCGACCAGCAATACCGCAACCAGAGTCAGTGCCAATGAAAAGAACGATCGACTGATAGTTTGAAAAGTATTCACCACAGTTCTCTGTTTAGCTGAGATGGATAGTCTGACGTATCTTCGGCTAAAGAGTTCTATATCGCGTCGTATCAACCGCGCAAACAGAGCGCAGAGTTATCACATTTTTCTAACAATTGAAAAACGACATAGCAGATCGTCCAGTTCGCTCAGTTGGGTTTATATTATCCTTTGTACTCTGCCGGAATCCTCTTCGCTGAGCTAATCCTCATGAATAAATAGCCCAGGCAGCAGGTCTGCGGATACTGATCGGCTTCGATAAACCTCGTCATTCAACGGCAGCGTATCCTTGCACCAACAATGTAAACAATCGGAGTTACCTATTGAGGTAACCTGAGCGCCGTTAGGTCAGTACCAACCACAACATTTCCCTCAAACCCACCATCAAGCACTGCGTTTTTATAGTCTGATTCAGTGAGTCCACCACCTGGTATCGGGTAAGGGCCCTGACGTTTCGCGCCGAGTGGCGGGATAAGGTGCGTTAGCATCAGGTGTTTTGCACCGGCACGCTTAGCCATTGATCCAAGATCAGTGGCGGTGCTCTGCCTGAAGTAAATAGGTGGTGGAAATCCACTGACGTTGTCCGGCCCCATCACGGGATGAATTGTGGAATGCACTATAATGTCAGCGCCAGTGGCAAGCTTTTCAACCTGTGCAGATGTTGAACTTGGACGGGGTGGCTTTGGTGTGTCGTTTCCTGCGTCCCCGCCAATGACAACGGAACCCGCTGGCGTATCCACCCGATAAGAAGCGTGTCCGGGAATATGCCTTGAGCCTATTGCGGACACGACAACCGAATCACTGCTCCAGACTTCTATCGGTGTTCCGGAGGGTTTAAAGACTTTCAGGTTTATCAGCTCTGCAGGGCCTCCGGGAAGCCGCTTGCCATTTTCCGCAAGCCGTTGCGCCATCTCACCGGACTGTATAAAGGCGTCACCAATATGGCCAGCCAGCTTTGCACAGCTTAGCACGTGACCAGCCGGTGAAGGCGCATCATCACTGCAAACAAGATCTACTTTGGGGCCGCCAGAACCAAAGTGCCATCTTAACTGCATCATGTCAGCCAGACCTTCTGTGTGATCTGAATGCATGTGTGTTAAGAAAATGGCTTGCAGCTTCCCTACCGGGGTTTTTGCTTCAGACAAACGCTGAGTGGTACCACGGCCGGTATCAAACTGCAGATTAATATCACTGCAGTTGTTCGCATCGTCACCAAATTGTACCAATGTGCCGGAACCTGCCTGCCCCTGAAACACAGGAGGCCCTCCCTGTGTTCCAGTGAGTGTGACCTTAAGACAGGGTGCCGCAAAAGCGTGGGTAGTAAATAAACCAGCCCACAACAGCGTAGTAACACAAAGCAGATTTTTCATCACATTCCTCCTTGGAAGAACGCTACGCTAAGTCATTGTTGCTGTCAATTTGGGTAGACAGCCATCCACTCACAAAAGCGTGGCCGCTATGTTACGTAGCGGCTCATAATAGCTTAGTAGTCCTGTTGCTCCGTCCAATAAGCACGCCTGGTCAACTGAACGATTGGTGTGTCGACTGCTTCCACACTCACGATGACTTTAACAGTACCGTCCTCATCCAGATGAGGCACAGGCTCGGGAGGTATGCCGGGACTGACAAGCTCCTCAGAACGCTCGTGTGCGGTGGTACCATTAGTTGGCGTAGCATCAAGAGCACTGACGGCATAGGTCCTGCCATCACCCACTGCCGCCTTACAGTTATAACTGGCACCGGTTTCAGGCAGGTAGGTGTTAAACAGGATTTGGCTGCCAAGCTTTAGTGAAGGGGCAAGCACTTTTTCACCGGTAGTATTCAGCTCTAAAAGCCAACCTGGATATATTCCAGCCATAGATAAAAGTTACTACTGAATATTTGTTGTCTTGAACTCGTACCACGCCCACTCTAATCAAACACAAGTCTTTTTTTCTATCAGTTTCCCCACCCTGCCTAAAGCAGGTCTTTTGTAATATTGCCCCTGCTTTAGGACGTGCGCCAGGTAACATTGGCCTGTGGCTCCATCCATTATCACATCACCATTAGATTCCGGCTTGAGCCTGAACTCAGCACTCGGAGACTTGCGGTACCTGGATAGAAAATTCCTCAATCAATCAGCAACCGAACTGGCAGGGCATCTTCCTTCAATTGCGCCAGACTACATTCGACGAATGGCACCCGATTCCAGTTACACTAACAACACAGGCCACCTGTCTCTTACACATCGGTAGCTACCACTACAGCCAAATGGACTCACAATATAAATGGCCACACGCTGCCGGGGAATTGATTGACAGCAAGGTATTTCCACATTCGAATGAAGCGCCAGCGGCAATGTGGTAGTTTCTATGGTTTTGCGTCGGCGGTATATTTTCGAGCCATCAGCGCAACGTCATTCTTACTGAATAGCCACCGGCAGCAACTTCATGTTAACGACTATCTACTCGGCAGAAAATATAATCACCATGAATCCTGCGCGTCCATTCGTTACACATGTAGCGGTTCAGGACGGACGAGTTCTCGGTGCAGGTTCCCTGGAAGAACTGTCCGGTTTTGGCGATTACACACTGGATGATCGGTTTAAAGACAAAGTCCTGATGCCGGGCCTGGTCGAAGGGCACTCACATGCTGTAGAAGGAAAATGGTGGCGATACGTCTATTGCGGATACTTTGACCGCATGGACCCGCATGGGAAAATCTGGAGCGGACTTCAAACCATCACTGAAGTGGTCGGCCGTTTAAAAGAAATAGAACAAACCCTGACGGATCCGACAGTGCCACTGACCGGCTGGGCTATCGACCCGATCTACTACGAAGACAAAAACATCACCCGCCACCATCTGGACGAAGTATCCACAGACAGGCCGATTGCCATCATGCATGCGTCCGGTCATATCATGAATGTAAACACCAAAGCGCTGGAGCTGGCCGATTACCTGCGCACCGGCATTGAGCACGACGGCGTACCACTGGGTGACGACGGCTTGCCGACCGGCGAGTTAAAAGGACCCGATGTCATGATGCCAGTTGGCCAGTATGCGGGGTTTGATCAGAATCTGTTTGATTTTGACGAACAGGGGCTGGTGGACTTCGCCCGTCTTTGCGTGCGCACCGGCGTGACTACCGCCACAGATCTGGCCGCACGTCTTGGAGATGATGTCGTAGAAACCGGGATAGATGTCACTGCAAAAAGTGACTTTCCGGCGCGAATTATTCCGCTGCGTTTTCACCACGGCGTGACGCCGCAGGAGCTGATTGATCAGGTACAGCGTTTGGCCCCAATGTCTACAGATCGTTTCAGACTTGGCAAAATTAAAGTCGTTGCCGATGGCAGCATTCAGGGCTTTTCTGCAAGACTGCGGTGGCCGGGTTACTACAACGGTGCGGAAAACGGCTTGTGGTACATCGCACCGGAACAAATGCGTGAAATCTATGAGAAAGCATTGGCGGCCAATATACAGGTACACACCCATACCAACGGTGATGAAGCTACTGATCTCGCACTGGATATACTGCAAGATGCACTACGTAAACATCCGCACCCCGATCATCGTTTCACTATTCAACACGGCCAGATGATTAACGCCGCACAATACCGGCGCATGGCAAAGCTTGGAGTCTGCGTTAATCACTTCGCCAACCATCATTTTTACTGGGGTGATGAACACTATCGCCTTACGGTAGGGCCGGAGCGTGCCGAACGAATGAATGCCTGCCGCACAGCGCTGGACAACGGCGTCCCGCTGGCCATCCATTCCGATGCGCCGGTAACTCCACTTGGCCCGCTGTTCACCGCCTGGTGTGCAGTCAATCGCATCACCAGCTCAGGCAGAACACAGGGTGAACATGAAAAAATTTCGGTAGCCGAAGCCTTGTATGCGATTACGATAGGCGCCGCCTACACACTGGGTATGGACGATGAAATCGGCTCGATTGAAGCGGGCAAACACGCGGACTTTGCCGTGCTTGAGAAAGATCCAACCACGTGTGACCCGTTGACCCTGAAAGATATACCCGTCTGGGGCACAGTACAGGGCGGCAGAGTATTCGCAGCTGCCGATGCCTGAACACACCACCACATCACCACTACCGGTCACCGTTATTGGTGGCTACCTCGGTGCCGGCAAGACCACACTGATCAATCATCTGTTAAACAACGCCAACGGAATGCGACTTGCCATACTGGTCAATGATTTCGGTGACCTTGCGATTGACGCAGCACTGATCGAATCCCAAGAGGGCGATGTGATCAGCTTGAGTGGCGGCTGCATTTGTTGCAGCTATGGCAACGATCTACAGGCAGCGTTAATGGATACTAACAAGATGCCCGACCCGCCTGACCACGTGGTGATTGAGTCAAGCGGTGTGGCGTTACCGGGTGCTATCGGCTCGGCACTGACACTGATCAGAGCCATGCGTTTACACGGTATCGTGACACTGGCTGACGTCAGCACCCTGCAACAACATGCAACAGACAAATATCTGGCCGACACCATCGAACGACAACTTCGCGATGCCGACATCATTGTGTTGAATAAATCCGACCTTGTTTGTGCTTCTGAAATCGACGCGGTAACCACATGGGTCACAACAATCAATGCAAATGCCCGTGTTGTGCCGACCACTTATGCGACCATCGCCAACATGGTAGTTCTGGACGAACAGCCACAAACCTCAGCTGACGAACAGAGCCCGTTAGCGCTGAACCAGCAACCGCAGAATGCGGTACGGCAAAATAACGATAATCACACCCAACACTTTAAAACCATCAAACTGGCTGCCACTCAACCTGTCGACTCCGCTAAACTCGCCACCGCACTGGCAAGCGACAAGTGCGGATTATTGCGTGCCAAAGGATTCGTCCAGAATCAATCCGGTAACCTGCACACCATTCAGGTTGTCGGCAGAAGATGGGCGGTCACCGATGCCCCGACCGGCGTCGACTGCGGCCTCGTCTGTATTGGCAGGGACGGACAATGGCAGATTGAAGAAATCATCGCCGGGTTTGACGGTATCTCAATAGCCTGATCACAGCGTAAACAATCGTCCGTGCAGTGCTGTTCCGCCGTATCGAAAAGGCTGGCACAGGTCTCAAGATTATCTTGAATTGGTCGCCATATCCCAGTGCATCGAACTGATTAAGCGACATGAAAACAGTAGTTTACACAAGCCGCATTGCTGCCACTGAATCAGACCCAGCCACCTTACTCTCGACCATTGTGCAACGCGCGCAAGCGGCCAATAAAGCTGCGGGTATCACCGGTGCGATGATTCACCAGGATGGCCAGATTATTCAGGTGATAGAGGGCGAGGAAGCATCTATCGATCTGCTGTACTCGAAAATCTGCGCCGACCCGAGACACACAGATATTACCGAACTCTACCAGCAGCCAATCATCAAGCGCAGCTTTAAGCAATGGAGTCTGCAAGGGCTCACCGTTAATGTCGAAGAATCATTTTCCACAGAAACCATTCAGCTGGTCAGCGACCTGTTTGACACACGATTTGTGTTTCGCGGTGATTTGTATGTAAACATGCTTGACGCCGTCTTTACCCGCCCCGAGTTTATGCAGAGGCTCACCGGCAAGGCAGCGTAAGCAAGCGTCGTTTCAGACCGGAAGCAGAGGGTTCTTTATAAGGTCGACTATCGCCTCGCCAGTTACTATACTTTGCCGTTTTCGCCAGCTACTTAGCCTGAATAATTCATGAAGGTATGAGAGCGAAGGTCTCTGATATGTTAGAAAGAGCGTTACGACACGTTTTTTCCACACACCAGGGACCTTCACAGATGAAAGATAACACAGCGCAGAGTGTGATTTTCACTGACTTGT
>CALHCI010000097.1 GCA_937931165.1 uncultured Granulosicoccaceae bacterium | reverse complement strand
GAATAGTCTGCGAGGGGCGGGTCGTTTTATGCGACCCGCCGCCTTATCAACCGAAAAATCACTCCTTAAATAAGCAATAAAATCTCACGTGTATCCGGACCCCGACAGAACGCGCCGTGTTGGTTTGATCGACGTTTTAGTGATCGCCGCACTGATTGCGTTTGTGGTGTACACCTGGAACAACGTAGCAAACGTACTCGCTTACAAGTGGAACTGGAACTTCCTGCCGCAGGTTCTGTTTCTTAAAGATGAATCTACCGGCTGGTGGAAACCGAATCTTCTTCTGGAAGGGTTTTTGACCACTATCCGTCTGTCAATCTGGGCCATGTTACTGGCGTGCATTCTTGGTGTGGTCTTGGGCGTGATGTCCACGCTAAAAAGATTGTTACCCCGGCTGACCGCTTTTACCTACGTCGGGCTAATCAGAAACATCCCGCCACTGGTATTTATTTTTATTTTCTACTTTTTTATCTCAGCGCAAATCGTACCTGCGCTGGGTATAGATTCCTGGGCAAGAGAACTCGGTCCAACCGGCAAGTCCATCATGAACTGGATTCTCGGCCCGCCATCATTGCTGGAGAATCTGATTTCAGGCGTGCTGTGCCTTGCGATGTTTGAAGCGGCCTACATATCCGAAATCACCCGTGCCGGTATTCAGTCTGTTCCAGTCAGTCAGCATGAGGCCGCATCAAGTATTGGCCTCAGTCGCATGCAATCGTTCCGGCATGTGGTACTGCCACAGGCACTGCAGGCAGTCACACCGCCCATGGCCAATCAGTTCATTATGCTGATTAAAAACAGCTCCATCGTTTCACTGATCTCAATACAGGAGTTAACCTTCACCGGCACCGAAATCGCCGTATCAACCGGTCGCCGCTTTGAAACCTGGATTGTCGTTGCGCTGTTCTATTTTGTGCTGTGTTACTTCCTTGCTGTGTGGTTCAGCAGGCTGGAACGCAAACAACAGAAACTAAAGGCTCACTAGCGTCTACTGATGGCTACCGTTGTTACACCAATAACACAGGCACTGGAAGAAGGCGCGCTCACCAGACGCGAACTCAAACAGTTGATGCAGCGATCCAACGGCCCTGCACTGATCAGACTGGCATTGTTTTTAGTGACTATGCTTGCCACAGGCTCGCTGGTGTATATCAGTATGGGGACGCCATGGCTGGTACCCGCCATGTTTATTCACGGCATTGTTCTGGTGCATCACTTTTCACTTCAACATGAGTGCATCCACTACACTGCTTTTAAAACCCGATGGCTCAACGAACTGGTTGGTAACTATTGCGGCCTGGTGATCATGTTGCCCAATCGCTTTTTTCGCTATGAGCATTGCGATCACCATACCTACACGCAACTCACCGGCCAAGACCCCGAGATGATCCCGATGCCAGATCGTCTTGGAGATTACCTGTACTACTTATCGTCGATACCGTACTGGAAAGCAAAATTTACAGAGCTTGGCCGACACTGCGCAGGAAGACTGAGTGATAGCGAAAAACAATTTACACCAAAAACAGAATATAAAAGCCTGACTCTTGAAGCGCGACTGATGGCGGCGTTTTATATCATTGTCGCGCTCTACTCCATAGCGACCGCAAACACCAGTGTGTTGTGGTATTGGTGGATCCCGGTACTGCTCGGGGAACCGGTGATGCGCGCGATCCGTATGACTGAACATGTTGGCAGACCGGCGGTATACCAGATGAAGGTTAACACGCGTAGTAACCACGTAAATCCGCTATGCAGGTTTTTGTGCTGGAATATGAACTACCATGCCGAACATCACTATGCGTCATCAGTGCCGTTTCATGCACTTCCAAAGCTCAATAAAAAACTCAACGGCTATGTGCATAACGAACCCGGGGGCTACCTGGGCGCACACCTGGACATACTTCGACAGTTACGAAAAAAGCCTCATGACTAATAGACTTGTGCATGGCTGAAAAGCGCTGGCAGGCGCTTATCGAGCTTTCCGCGCTGGAGCCAGATGACGCAACCCCTGTAGAATTCAATGGCAGGCTATTCGGCGTGTACGATACCATAGATGGTTACTTTGTGAGCGATGCACGCTGCACGCATGCCGGTGCAAACCTGTGCGACGGCTACTTTGACGGCAAACACATAGAATGCCCTTTACATCAGGGTCTTTTCGATGCACGAACGGGAACAGCAATTGCTGCTCCGGTTACCCGCAACCTTCGAATGATTGAATGCAGAGTCAATGGCGACGTACTCGAGATTTATCTATGAATCCCGACTGACACCTCGCCACTAGCCGGGGCACTCTCTTTTAGTCGGGTAAATTTTGTGCCTGATATCTGTTGTACGCAGCGCTATATTTTCTGATCGTGTACCGCACAAACGGACGATATAGATAACGAAGAATCCAACCTGGAAGTACCTTGCCCCGTTCTTCATACGCAACCCGGGCACGCGGGTGCTCCATAAACTTCAAAGCGACCGGCTTGTACCCCGACAACTCCTGTACAAATTCAACACCCGATACGTGCCTGGCATTTTTATATCCGTAAAGCGCGGGGGCGACCAGCCGGATAGGAGCACCATGTGCAACGGTGAGAGGCTCACCATTTAGCGAGTTCGCAAGCAATACATTATCAGCCATTAGATCCGATAAATAAAAGCACACCCGATATCCATCCTGACAACGAATGACCACATATTTTACTGATGCTGCTTCAATCAATTGATCCGCAATTAACGTATTAAAAAAATCCGAGAATAGATAACCGCCCCACTGCAGTCCCCGGCAACTCCATGTTGTCACACAATGAAAATCTGATATTTGCTGCACCTTGTTCAGACGTTCAAAAGCGGTCGAATCAAGGTAAAACGGCTCGCTAACGTCACCGTGAATACGAATGTTGATCTCGTCTGGCGTGTCTGGAAACCGGTTAACAAACTGCGGCAACCCGAAACGTGGAAAGTCGGTGCGTAACTGTTGCCCCGGTGGAAGGCTGCAGTCTTCGTTATCTGACTTCACTGTTGCTTCACGTGCGATTCCCGCCAGGCAAGGAAAACAGCGCCACAGACAATGATCGCTGCCCCAAGAAATCCGATAGCATCCGGTGCGTCGCCAAAGATCCAGAAGTCCAATAGCCCGGCGAATATAAGTGTGGAGTACATAAACGGCACCACAAAGCTGGCGTCACCATCACGCATACTGGTTAAGAAAAATACCTGCGCTACAGACATACTCAGACCGACTCCTGCAAGCAGCCCCCATTGTGCCATTGTTGGAGAACGCCAGACCAGTAGTGCAGCAGTTACAGCAATGACCAGTCCTAACAGATTATTAATCACCAGAATCTGTAATCTTGGCTCAAGAGCGGTGAGACGCTTGATCAGCGTACTTTCGACCGCACTGGTCACAGCCGCACCAAGGGCAAGAAATGCAGCGGGCTGAAACGCAGAAGTACCCGGCCGCAACAATACCAGCGACCCGAGTACCATAACCCCGACAGCGCTCCACCGGACAATACCAACCTTTTCACCAAGAAAGACAATGGCAAGAACTAATGTAACCACGGGTGTCAGAAAGCTGATTGCCGTTGCATCAGCCAGTGCCATTAACGAACTGGCCCAGAATACCAGTGTGACGGTACTCCAGCCAAAAACAGCGCGTGCCAAATGGAAGCGCCAGTGTACAGGCTTCCATGAGATGCGTTTAACAGCAACAACCGTCACCCACAGTATGCAGGCAAAGATAAAACGACCAGCCGTAATCTGTAACGGATGCAGACCTTCAGCTTCGAGTTCAAAATGACCGGAAACACCTTTTGCAAGGAATGTAGAGATTGCAATAAAGACACTCGCAGCAACCATGCTTGCTGCCGCACGCTGATTGATATTTTTCAACAACCGGACATGCTCGGAAATACCTGAATATCACCCATGTGTTTTTACATTCGTCACAGCAGAATTTTCAAGTATTTCGGCTAACGAATCATGTTCAGCAACGAAGTGACCGGTAGCGACCTCCGCAAGTACAGGAACATAATTTATCTCCCCTGCTTTGAGCTTACTCGGCAAAAATCGTAAGCGGGCACTTCGATCCAGCGGCGATGGCAGTTCACCTGGTATCCTGATGCGCTGGCGCTTGCGTTCGGCAACCGGGTCAGGCACCGGTACCGATGAGATCAGCGCCTGGGTATACGGATGCACCGGGTTGGCGCAAAGCGACTCACTGTCGGCAAGCTCTACCACGCGCCCTAGATAAATCACCATAACACGATCGGATATTGCTCTTACCACGGACAGGTCGTGGGAAATAAACAGCATCGACAACCCGAACTCTTCCTGCAACGCTTTTAACAGTGTAAGAATCTGCGCCTGTATCGACACATCAAGCGCAGAGACAGCTTCATCACATATGATAAGTTTAGGCCGGTTGATCATCGCACGGGCAATACCGACACGCTGGTTCTGACCACCAGACAACTCGTGCGGGTACCGGTTAAGCATGGCAGGTTCAAGACCCACTCGCTGCATCATCTGTTGCACTTCTGCACGACGCTCACGACGCGTGAGGTCTGGTCTGAAGGTGCGCAAGGGTTCTGCAATAGAGTCTGCTATGGTCATTCTGGGGTCGAGACTGGCGAGTGGATCCTGAAACACAATTTGCAAATCCTTGCGTGCAGCTATCATCGATTGTCGATCAAGCTCTCCAAGATTACTGCCCAGCCAACTGACTGAACCACCATCGGCCTCTATTAGCCGCAATACCGCTCTGGCTAAGGTTGACTTTCCGCACCCAGACTCCCCGACAATACCGAGCGTTTCCCCTTCATAGAGATCGAAACTCACGCCGTCGACAGCACGAAGTAACTGTCTACGTCTGAACAAACCACGCGCCTCGGCAACCTGAAAGCTCACTCGCACATCATTCGCTTGTAACAGCGGTCTGGTAGTGCTGATCTTCCGCCGGTTAACCACTGAATCTATTCTGGGCATCGCATCGAGTAAACGTCTGGTGTAATCATTCTGCGGTTGAGCAAACACTGTTTCAACGTTTCCGCACTCAACAAATTTTCCGGAGCGCATCACCTGTACGCGATCACACATTTTTGCTACCACCCCCATGTCATGCGTGATCAGTGCGATCGCGGTGCCGTGGGCTTCCCGCATTTCGAGCATTAATTCCAGCACTTCGGCTTGCACAGTGACATCCAGTGCAGTGGTGGGTTCATCTGCAATAAGCAACACCGGTTCACATAACATGGCCATCGCAATCATTACCCGCTGCCTCATACCACCGGACAACTCGTGCGGGTACTGGTTAAGCCGTCTGTCTGCGTCGGGAATTCGCACCCGCTCAAGCCACTGCAGACACACCTGACGGGCTTTTTTACCCGTGACATTTCTGTGCAATGCAATCACTTCAGACATCTGCCTGCCAACCCGCATATGCGGTGTGAGCGCGGTGAGTGGATCCTGAAAGATCATACCGACGTCATTACCACGAAGCTGATTGAGATCATTAACAGCAAGATTGAGTATTTCTTTGCCCTGCAATTTTACAGAACCAGTCGCTGTTCCGTTGCCAACCAGCAAACCGGTCGCGGCCATAAACAACTGGCTTTTCCCCGAACCCGATTCACCGACAATACCCACGCATTCACCGGCAGCAATATCAAAAGACACACCGGATACCGCGTTAACAACACCATCGTTAGTGTCGAAATTAACGTGCAGATCTTTAACAGACAATAGCGCCACGTTAACGGTCCTTGGGGTCGAGCGCATCACGCAAACCATCACCGATAAAAAACATCGTTATGATAATCGCTACATAAAATGCTAAAGGAAACGCAAGCTGCCACAACGTGCCGTAGCTCATGGTACCGGCACCTTCACTAATCAAAGCCCCCAGTGACGTATACGGTTCGGAAATTCCCAGTCCCAGGAAAGAAATAAAACTCTCAGCCAGAATCACATCCGGCACCAGTAACGATGCATACACAATCACAACACCAAACAGATTGGGCAAAATATGACGAATAATAATCATTGGTTCAGAGACGCCACCTGCACGAGCGGCTTCAATAAATTCACGGTGCTTTAACGCCAGCGTTTGCGCACGAACAATACGCGCCATGGTTAGCCACGACACTGCGCCAAGGGCCAGAAACAGTGCAAAAAAGGAACGTCCAACCACCACCAGTATCAAAATAATGACAAGCGTTGACGGTATCGCCAGAAGAATATCGACAATACGCATCAGTACGTTATCAATG
The DNA here is from genome assembly GCA_937931165.1 of uncultured Granulosicoccaceae bacterium. GTDB lineage: Bacteria > Pseudomonadota > Gammaproteobacteria > Granulosicoccales > Granulosicoccaceae. The sequence goes on along the minus strand of CALHCI010000097.1, from coordinate 5,280 downwards.
CGACCGCCAAAGTATCCCGCACACACCCCCCATGCCGTGCCAACAAGTAATGCCATCACAGCACCAATCAACCCAACCAGTAAAGAGGTACCGGTTGCCTGAATTGTTCGGGAGAATAGATCACGCCCGAGAGAATCGGTACCAAAGAAATGACCGCTTTCTATTGAAGGTGCACCAAGCACGGCAATATCACCCAGCGCTGTCCAATCGATATCTTCGTTATTCCACTGGGCAAACTGCGGTCCGATCAATACAAACAAAACAATGCAGCCAAGCAACAACATGCAGACAATCGCCGCCTTGTTGGCCAGAAACCGTTCTCTGGCATCACGCCATAACGATCGCCCCTTAACCGCCGTATAGTCGGTAATATCAGACGCAAGATCTGCAGTTTTTTTTGATCGGCCGAAAATACTGGTGTCCCCTATTGAAATCGTATCTTCGGATCAAACCAGGCGTAAGCAAGATCAGTGAGTAAGTTCACCACCACAGTCAATGCGCCGTACAGAATGGTTACGCCCAGCAATACCGCATAGTCCCTCGTCAGCGCAGAGCTGACATAGGATTTGCCCAGTCCGCCAGTAGAAAAATAGATATCAACAAATACCGAACCAGTCAGTACATAGACAAACACCGGCCCAAGGTAGGATATGACGGGCAACAGCGCGGGCTTAAGCGCGTGCCGATAAATTATCCGTCGCTCTGGCAGCCCCTTCGCGCGTGCGGTTCGAATGAAATTTGAATTCATGACCTCAAGCATTGAAGAGCGGGTAATTCGCGCTATTGAACCCATATACGATGTAGACAATGCGATCACTGGCATGATCAGGTAGGGCCATTGTCCGCCGTTCCAGCCACCACCGGGTAACCAGCCAAGCCATAGAGTAAAAGTCAGAATTAAAATCGGCCCCATAATAAAATTGGGCAATGCCTGCGCCGCAATCCCCAGACTCACGGCAAAATAATCTACCCAGGTGTTATGTCGAATCGCGGCAGCTATACCCAGCGCCACACCAGCGATTGTTGCGACAAGAAACGACAACGTTCCGTAGGTCAGTGAAATCGGAAACCCTTGTGCAATGATGTCATTGACATCCCGATCCTTAAACACAAATGAGGGGCCAAAGTCGAAGCGCAGGACAATATTAGACACATAGTCCCACAGCTGCTTCCACAGCGGCTGATCAAGCCCATAGCGGGCCTCAATATTTGCCAGTACTTCCGGTGGCAGCGGGCGCTCCGACGTGAACGGGCCACCCGGTGCCGCATGCATCAGAAAGAAGCAGGCAATCACCAGCAACAGCAATGTTGGTATCGCCACCAATAAGCGCCGTAAGGCATAACCCAGCATTAATAACTGATCAGTAACTGCCGCCCGGTGTCGAGCGGCATTACTTCAGACTATTGCGCTATCTTGTAGAGGTTTTTTGAGTACCAGTTCTGCTCAACATTACCCACCGGCCAGTTGCCGACATCACTGCCCATCATATAAACACCTGCATAGTGGTACACAGGTATCACCGGCATCTCTTCAGCAATAATGTCTTCTATCTGTGTATAGATCTCAGCGGCATTGTCACTGACCTTGGCATTTTCCAGCAGCTCATCAAGTTTGGCGTTGTTATATTTTCCATCATTGTAGCCTGACTCACTATCAAGTAGATCAAGAAACGTAGAGGCCTCGTTATAGTCACCACACCAGGCACCACGCGCGAGCTCAAAGTTCTGATTGCCACGAGTTTCCAGAAACACCTTCCACTCCATGTTTGAGAGGTTTACTTTTACACCGAGCTTCTGCTTCCACATCTGGCTCATAGCAACGGCGACTTTTTTGTGCGCTTCAGAGGTGTTGTACATCATATCGAAGGTCAGAGGATTGTCGGCACCAAAGCCCGCCTCTTCCAACAGTACCTTGGCTTTTGCATCGCGATCTGCCTGACTCATTTGCGCCATCTCGGTAGTTGGAGGCGTAAACTCGGCGACTGCAGCAGGCGTAAACGTATAGGCCTCCGGTTGTCCGCCAGCCAGCACATTGGCGGTAATAATTTTTCGGTCTACAGCAAGCGCCAGTGCCTGCCTTACGCGAACGTCTTTAAACGCTTCGGGTCCGGAATCACTCAGATTAAACGTATAGTAGTAATTGCATAACCGCGGAAAGCTGATGGCTTCTTCCGGGTGCTCTTTCTGTAAGCGGGGGAACTGACCGGCTGGCACTTCTGTTCTGTCGAGCTCACCGGCAAGAAACCGTGTCAGTGCAACATTTTCATCATTGATCACCAGCGAGATGGTTTTATCAATGATGGTATTGTCGTTGTCCCAGTACATGGGGTTGCGCTCTCTGACGGAACGCTCAGCCGGCAGGTGCTCTGTAAGAATATAGGCACCATTGGATACGATATTCTCGGGCTTTGTCCAGGATTTACCGTGCTTCTCAATCACAGCGCGCGGTGCTGGAAAGGTGGTGGCATGCGTGGTCATTTGAGGGAAGTAAGGCAATGGCGCGGATAAGGTCACTTCAAAGGTCGCATCATCCACTGCACGAACCCCAAGTGTATCCAGTGATGCTTCGCCCTTGATAACCGCACTGGCATTTTTGAGCGACATGAGCTCAACAAACCATTGGTAAGGTGAGGCCAGCTCCGGGTCTGCTGCACGCTGCCAGGCATAGACAAAATCGTGTGCCGTAACCGCATCTCCATTTGACCACTTTGCGTTGTCACGCAGCGTAAACGTATACACCGTGTTGTCGTCATTCACTGTATAACCGGTAGCGACACCGGGTACCAGTTTCCCGTCACTGTCCTGATTCATCAGGCCCTCAAAAAGATCACGAACAATCTCTGCGCCCGATGTATCTTCCACCACCTGTGGATCAAGCGAGCTATGCTCATCAAGAACACGGTAGGTAAATACCTGTTCAGCAGCCAGCTCAACATTTGCCGGTACATGATTGTCAGCAAAGGCACCGCCTAAAGCCAGCAGCCCGCTTACCAATACACAAAACATCGAGTAACGAAGTCGAATCATGAAATCTCTCCAGTTGAAGCCGGTCTGTACATTGAGACCCGCGTGCAGGACTGTGTCGCTAAATCAGTCGTTTGACTATAGCTACAGCCAGCTGAAATCGCTTCCGCAGGAACGTCACAGTTGGCGTGATTTGCTAATGTAGCACAACTGCAGAATCTTCCTGCTGTAGTACCGTATCCAAACGTTTAGCGTGACACGCCATAAGCCAACAGTGCATTGCCACAACACAGATCCGTTTTGGTGGATTAACTGCCGTCCAGTGAATCTGCATTGACCAACCAACCCCGATAGTGCGCTATTCGCGCCCCGAACGGAGTGTACAACGCCACATCGAATACAAACCGCCCCTGCTCATCAACAGTTTCATGCGCAACGCTCCCTGGCAACGTCCATTCAGGCAGTGGAATAAGGCCAAACAAACGTGCTGAGTGTACCGGGTAATGTAGTTGCCCCTCATGTACGTGTAAGCCCAGTCGCATCGTAATCGGTCCGAAACGCTCCTGCATAAAACCGTCTTTATCGCACGATAGTATCGACTTAAACGAACTGCCAGCAAAAGTTCTTTGCCATTGCTCCTGTCCGGGCGCTGCGTTGAGCGCTACGGTAACAGGTACGCTGCTGGCAACACCGGGAAAACCGACACACCAGGCTGCCAGACGACCGGTCAGCCCGGTCGGTCCTGCGGAGGTGGCATACCCACGATAGTTAACCGCACCTACATGGCTATGTAGCTCCTGCACTGCAGCCGGTAAAGTGTAAAAGTCATCACCCAGCACGGATTGGAACACCGGCAGCAACGGTTTTTCATAGATGGCGGTCTGCGCTGCAATAGCATTAAAACGTGGCGCTAACTGATCAAGTGTCACTTCCCCGGGTGCGGCTCTGGCACCTGGTGTTACCAGTCCATTGGCCAACTGATCAAGTAACACCGATACCGGCAGGGTTGGAATCTCCGGCCCACGACCGTCATCAGCAGCAAGCTCCCAGTAGCGTCGGCACCATTCTCCGTTGTGCTTACGACCGGTTACCACGACTTGCATACCTCCGGCATCAGACCCTATGTTTTCAAAATAGCTGGCAATACATCGAGCAACCGCAGTTATTTTCACCAATGATCGCAGCAACCGTAATCGCACCAGCCAGCCCAGCAGCTGCAGGCTTCGATGAAACAGTCGTAACTCAAGACCGGCACGCAGAGTAACAGTCTGTGCCTGATAACGCCCTGGAAACAGTGCGACGTCTGGTGTATTAACCAGAGAAGCAAGACGATGTTTAACCGGGTTTGCAGAAGGAATGCTCAGGTTTATACACCGTGTACTACTCCAGCCAACCACAGATTGCCGCTTGCCATCTATCGTTGCTTCAAACGACTGTCCGACCTGTCCGATTATCGCCCTCATAACAGAGAGCGTTCTTCGGGTACGATTACCTGGAACAATTGCAGTTTCAATCGCCACCGTTCTGCTCAGGCCCTGCACCAGGTGATCCGCCGCCGCAGCAGAAATAGCCGGCGTGGAACTGGCACCGGAAATTACCGCAACGGACTGCCGGGTTGCCTGGCGGTTAAGACGGGTAATACCTGCAACAAAGTCGCTGGCATCTGCAATATCAATGTAGTGACTACCGGCTTCAATCACCATCTCGGCAAATTGATACGGCTTAGACCCGTAGTACTGAAACGGCCCGGCACAATCTACAACGGCAAACGGTTTGTACCGCGTCAGTATTTCCTTAACTTTTGCCGTATCGTTTCGATCAACAGCGATGGATTCAGCGCCAGTTTCTTCTGTGAACGCATCAAGTGTTGTTAAAGTTCTGCCAGTGCCAATAATGGTAAAGCACTGATCTTCCAACAGACGGCGGACGAGCAAGCCGCCAAAAAGGCCGGTAGCCCCGACAACCAAAATAACCCGGCGGCTATCCAGGAAAGAAACTTCTGATCACGACGCAAAGCAATCGCGTTATCGCCACCGCCCCTGTATACGCTTAAGCGCTTCAGCACCCGGGTTAAGTGACTCATAGGGCAGATTACTCATTGCTGTTTCGGTACTGCCAAGTGTTGTGTGCATTTCTTCACTGCTTTCTTCTACGTACAACAAGCCGGTAACGACAGCACCCTCTGCACGATATTTTTCAATGTACGAGATAGCAGAAATTCTATCTGTGGGGTCGTAGTCATCGTCTACGCGGCGCAGCCCTACCCGACTGCCATCGTGCATGGTTACCTGACGATATTCACCCGGCTTAACCTGA
>CALHCI010000096.1 GCA_937931165.1 uncultured Granulosicoccaceae bacterium | reverse complement strand
GTATACGGACATGCAATTAACACCAAAATAATGAGAAAATAACCGCATCGGGGCCGATATAATCCCCGAACACCTTTTAAGATCGCACACAAGAGGCAAGTAGCATGAGCGAACCATCAAAAGAACGTATTAAAGTCCCTGAAGGCGAAAGCGAGCGTTTGGTTACCCGCCAGATGGAAGCCAACGAGAAGGGCTTTGTCGGTTACGAAACTATCTGGGAACCTTGGCAGAAAGAAGCCGAATACAAGACGCCAAAACAGCCCTGATAACCGTTTTTCAAATCACAGATTAATCAGGCTTTGGCCTCATGGTGGCCCGGCGCAATGCCGGACCACTAACATGACTAGTTAATATCAGATAACTGCAGTTTATTGCCAGTTGCAGGTGTTAAATCCTCACCCTGCTCTACCTGACGCGCAAGGCTTGCAAAAATCTCATCGTAGCCCTGCAGGTGCTCATCGAGCGTTGTCGGTTTTGCAAACACCCAGCCCGGTGGCTGACTGGTTTGATATTCATTCACCCATGAGGTCCAGCTGTCACGCTCTTCAGCCAAATGTGGCTGCGCCAACTGCCACGCGAAGGGCAGTATAGCCAGTAAGCCGGTTAGCGGTAGTTTTCTGGTCACCCCCAGATTGGTGATAAGTGATAATGTCACGTAGCAGAAAACACCCAGAAACAACGTCCCCAGAACTCCGTTCAAAAGCAGGTTTGCGGTATCTGAATTCAGATTGAACTGCAATACCTCAGCACCGGTACTCACCAGTATTGCACCGCAGAATGTCAGGCACAGCAACACCCAGTGCGACAGAAAACCTGTTTCACCACGGAATACCTTACCAAGTATGCCAACCACTAAACACCACACAATAAACACTGCTGCCAGTCCGGCAAACTGCTGGAAAATCGTATCGGCCGTGGCCTCTTCGCTCCCCAGCACATAAATCGAAAATAGCATAGCCATGACCGCGAGGCCGGTGGTAACAACTATGCCAAGCGGTGAAGTAAGCCGGCGTAGCCATTTTTGACTGGTGCTGCACTTAACCGCCGGTACGACTTCCTGATCACCATTGATCAGTTCAATCAAGGTTTCACCAATACTAATACGCGATCCGTTGACCAGTGACTGAGCACCTTTGAGAGCCTTTTTGTTTACGCTGGTGCCATTGGTAGAGTTGTTATCTTCAATCGATAACGATTCATTGTTGTTGACATGCAGGTTGGCATGAATGGCATCAACATACTTATCATCAACAACAATATCGCAGTTCCATGATCTGCCTATTGTCAGCGTTTGATCTTCAGCAAAGACAAGTTTTTGTATTTGCTTCTTTCCACGGCGTGTCACTATCGCTACCAGGTTCATAGCGCACGCTCCACAAAACGTTTGTTCAGCGCCTGGATCTGATCTGCCTCTAATGCTGACAACGACAAATGTGCTTCAAACACCTGATCACCGGCGTGATCCTGCACCATTAACAATGAGTCATACAGACCGGGTAAAGTTTTAAATGCCCGAATACAGGTGATAATTCTGCGGTAGCTATTGTTGCCGGGCGGGTTGATAAAATCTTTGCGACATTGGTAATTGGTTGAGTGTTTAAATTCAGAGTTATTGTCTGCTCCCATACTCACCGCCACTGATCTGGCAAACTGTGAAGGGTTGAGTTTCAGTGGCTTGAGGTTTCCAAAGCTGAAACGAATTTGCCCTGCGTTCAGGTTATAACCCAGATAAACATCATCACCTGCTTCACAGGTCTTAGTAACACGCTCAACAGTGCGGGAATCGTGAGACTCATTGGTACCACCCCAGCATTGAAAATCGTTGCGTATTTCGCCAAACAATTCACGGTCAGTAAAGCGCTCAGTTTTCCACTCTGCGTTTAATAGCCCTTCTACCCTTGGTCGCTGCCACTGTTTAAGCTGCGAGGCAATTTCAGGCAGGTAGGAATTGACCTTCAGTTGCCGATTTCGGTTAAGCAGGCGCGTCACCTTTTCAGCCGGCACCAGAAAACTCAGCTGACTGCCAGCCGTGGCAACGTTAACACCGATCAGCTCACCGGCACTGTTAAGCGACGGCCCGCCGCTCATGCCGGAGTTTAAGCTTCCGGAAAACAACACACGTTTTTCATAGCTGTGTTCTACCATGCCGTTAGCAGGCCCCGGCACCAGAATTATGCCCCAGTCTCCGGGGTTGCCCAGTGCGTAGACAACCTCACCTTTTTCCGGTGCTTGTTTTGACAGTTTAAAGAATTCGTTTTCAGGCTCCGGGTGTTGCAGCAATGCCAGATCACTGATGACGTCAAAATCTACCAGCTCCAGGTTACCGAGCTTGCCTTCGTGACTCATATACTGAATCGCATACTCGTCCGGGGCGTTTACGAAGTCGGAAATCACATGATAATTGGTGATCAAAAGGCCATCGGCGGTGACCTGAAAACCGGATCCGATTGCCGACTTACCACCGGCATCGGGTGAGACAACCCGGATCTGGAATATACGTTCGTATTCGGCCGAGAAATCGACATCGGCACTGTGAGGGGCTGCAGTGGCGTTACCCGAAATGAGTAACAGCACACACGCAAACAGCGCGAAAATCCTCTGATGAAGCATTGGCAAGCACTTCCTTTCGTCACTACGTGGTCACAGTGCTTACCTGTGCGGCATGACGGCTCGCCTGTGTGTCGTAAAAATGGTTATGAAAGCTAGCGTCACCAAATGCTGCAAATTGAGGTACCTGGCCTTTGCAAGTACCTAAAACTGCTTATGTTTCTCAAACGGACCTACAATTCCACCCTGCGTCCGGTCTCTGCTGCCTGATACACGGCAAGCGTTGCCTGAAGCGTATCGGTGGCATCCTGCGCATCGATTCGTGGTTTTTCAGAACCGGTTATTACTGCAGCAAAATGGTTGAGTTGGTTAATGTAGGCATCTTCGAGTTCACCACCGAGCGATGTAGCAGTAATTGGCGTGTTCCAGTTACCGTCACCGGATTCGGTTTTCCAAAGCTTCAGGTTCGGAAATTCAAGCGCCCCTTTGGTGCCGATAAAACTGATCACGTTCTGACCGGACCGCGGCATGGCGACGTTTTCTCCGGTTGCCTGCTCCCAGCTCCACGGCGAGTGCCCCTGGTCTGACAACATAAAGGTACCGAGTGCGTTGTTTTTAAAACGCATGATTAACGCGGCGGCATCTTCCTTTTCAAAACCGAGTACCGCGTTAGACGTTTCTGCACTAATACTAACGACATCACCGGCAACATAGCGCAACAGATCCATCTCATGGATCAGGTTAGTGAGGATTGGCCCGGCCTCCCATTTCTTGCGCCAGTCTGCTGTGTAGTAGTCTGTTGGCTTGCGCACATTCCACTGGCCGCATACCGATACCAGTTGACCAATGCCGCCACCCTGAACAATTTCCCGTGCTTGATTGACCAGGTCGTAGTAGCGGCGGTGATGCCCCACCAGCACGTGCCGGCCAGTCTCGTGGGACTTTTCTATGGTTTGGCGACACTCTTCAAGCGTAGCCATGATGGGTTTTTCAACCAGCACATGAGCACCATCTTCAAGAGATTCCAGAGTCGGGTCGAGGTGGTGCTCGGTGGGTGTGGCGACAATCACGCCGTCCGGTTTTACCGCGGCCAGCATTTCAGAAGTGTTGCTAAAAAGCGGCACACCCTGTTGCTCCGCAACCTCAGCAGCTTGAGGAAACGGGTCTGTGATTGCCGCTAGCGAAATTTTGTCAATGCTATTCAGCGCACGGAGATGTCGCTTGCCAATGACACCGGCGCCAACCAGCGCAATGTTTATGTTACTCAATCAGAGGGCCCTGGATTCATTAGTCATTAGTGATGACAGACGTACAATAAGTTATAGAGAGGGGGTATTTTTATTCAGTGTTACCGGATTTACCAGTGCTGAGGGCTGATTTCATTTTATAATGAGGTACGGCAGCCCCACCTTCCAGGTAAATGGGCAGGTTGCACCCATGATTTGAACATCCTCCCTCCTGGGAGGATCCGCGTCCATGCGATGGGGGAGGGTCTTTCATCTTCAAAAAAAAACCTACCGACCAGCAACAAACACCTCAACCCCTGCCTTACCCGCTTTCTGAATAAAAGCTGCGGACGTACCACGGTCTACCACGACACCCGACGCATCACTTAACGGCATAACCACATAGCTGGAGGCGACTTCAATTTTTTCGCTTGAAGCAAGCACAATAGTATCTGCAGCATGTCGGCTTAGCGCTTTCTTAACATGCGCCTCTTCAAGGTCACCCGTACTGAGCCCTGCTTTAACATACCCTTCTTTCGCGAGCGTGCGGTTGTTATCGCTCTGTTAGAATCGCGACTGCTTTAACGCAAAATATAACACTTATT
>CALHCI010000095.1 GCA_937931165.1 uncultured Granulosicoccaceae bacterium | reverse complement strand
GGCGAGGCGCACCACCCGCAGGTGATCGGCAAATGCCGCGTCGGGCTGGCCCGCCACCGGCACACTCTGACAGACGCGTACCGCGCAGAGGTCCGCCACCACGTCGCGAACCACGGCATTTTCGGGGAGAACCCAGACGCAGAATGGCACCACCACCAGGTGCCAAACCGGTCGGTCGTTTTGTGAACCGCCCACGGCCGGCTGCAGCGCCACCGTTATACAACGCCGCGCCTTCAAACGGCAGCATCGGCCCGCTGCTGATCGGCATTTTGTTGCTGGCGGGCGTTGGCTGGCTGGCTATCGACCATTACACTCCCCGAATTCAGGAAGATCTGCTGGAAAGAAGCAGAGCAAGCCTTGACGCAGAGGGTCTGGGCGACAACACAGACGTCAGTATTGACGGTCGCAACATCACCATTACCGGCACCGTGGCAGATCAGCAGATGAGTGACCGCGCTGAAGAAATTATCGGCGGTACATTTGGAGTTCGATCGGTTACTAATGAGCTGGTGATCGGCGATGGGTCTGCACAGACTGAGGCCTCCGCTACCCTGGAATCTCCCACACTGGGCATGTCCGGTAAAGACGGCAAGGTAACGCTTACCGGTGTGGTTTCAGATCAGAAATTTGCACAATCAATAAAAGATGCTGCTGCCGAACAATACGGCGAAGACAATGTTATCGACGAGTTACAGATCGACGAAAACGCCACTAACCCGGGCTGGATTGCGGCAGTCAACGAACTGCAAGCCGATCTTTCGGGCGTAGAGAACAGCGGACTGTCTATTCAGGGCGGCAAGCTTACCCTTACCGGCACCGCAAAGGATGAAGCACAAAAAGAAGCCATTGGCAGCAAAGCGCAGGCTTTATTAGCCGGCCAGCTTGAAGTAGACAATCAACTTGAGGCACCGGAACCTCCTGCCCCTTCACTGCCTGCGTTTGCATCAGTGCAGGAAACCGATGCCGAGATCATTCTCAACGGTTTCATGTCCGAAGAAGGTGCACAGCAAATTGCTCAGGCCTATGAAGGCGCTGGTAAAACTGTGGTCAACAATATTTCAACCAATGACTTAGCAGAGACACCTGCATGGGGCGAAAGCTTAGGCAATGCTGTCACTGAAATGCAGTCAGTCACCAACGGCAAACTTACCGTAGCCCGTTCTGGCAATGTAAGACTTCAGGGACAAGTCGAGACCGACGATCAAAAACAGTCAGTGGGTGAAGCGGTAGGCGAGATGTTCAGCGGTGCGGCAATCAGCAACGAAATCGAAGTGGTACCGCCACCGGTCATACCGACAATGACGCCGTTTGCTTCCATTGTACAAACGCCGGAAAAAATTATGGTTAGCGGTCTGCTTCCTGAAGATGCCGCTGAATCACTGCTTTCAAGTTATCGTGCTACGGGCAGTGAAGTGTCAGACAACATCGCTATCGATGAACGCGTTATGCAACCACAGTGGACCGATGCGCTTGCGCAGTCACTGGCACAACTCGATGGCATTGAAGATGGCGCTGTCAGCATGACCAGCAGTGGAGAGGTCATTGTTCGCGGCGAGGCCGAGACTGAAGACATGCGCACCACCGCAGCACAGGGCATTGCCGGGTTGTTCGGTAACTCTGTGAGCTTGCGCAACGACATCACTGTTAAAACCCCCACAATAGTGGAACCGCCAAAACCTGGTCTGGGTGAGCTGTTGGCGCAAATCGATTTGTCGGGCATTCTGTTCAAGTCAGGCAGCTCTGAACTCGATGGCAGCAGTGTTGAAATACTTAATCAGGTGGTTGGCGTACTGAGCCAGTTTGACGACGCGAGTGTTTTGATCGCCGGACACACGGATTCGCGCGGAAACGCGAATTACAATTTCAATCTCAGCGCTGACCGAGCAGATACAGTAAAGCAATATATGATCAGTCAGGGAATACCAGCAAGTCGACTGACGGCCCGTGGGTACGGACCAACTCAGCCGATCGCTTCAAACGATACCGCTGAGGGCCGTGCGCTTAACAGACGTATCGAGATTCAACTTACCGGAGAATAAGACACATGAACACCTACGTAATGGGCGAGATTGCTACCTTGCTGGCAGTCTCAGTGCTCGCAGGGATACTGATCGGGTGGTGCATAAAAAGTCTGTTGGCCGGTCGCAAAGAACGTAAGGTGCGTTCGTACGTTGCGCGCGATGTAGACGATGCAATGGCCGATGTAGAACAGATGCGCGCTGCACTCGATCGCAAAGACGATCAACTCAGAGATACTAATCTGGAGTTGCAGAAAATGCGTGGTCGCGACATGTCGATGAAAGCCGGCAACACCTCGCAGGTCGATGAAATCAACAAGCTTAAAAACGAGCTTGCGGTGGCTCGCCAGTCGCTAGATCGCAACCGCACCGAATTCAACGCTTTCAGAAACGATAAGCAGAAAGAAGCTCAGGACCTCAATAACAAGCTGTCCAGTTTTCAGGCCGGTGGCCCGATTCACGACGAGCGTATGGTAGAGGCAAACGAGACTATCTCAGCACTGCGCAACGCCACCCGTGAAAACGATCGTGTGATTGACAGCCTGCGTGCCCGCGTTAAAGAGGGTGATACCACCGTCGAAAATCTTCGCAGTCAGTTAAAACATTCAGAGTCCACAGCGAATGAATTTGAAACAGCACAAAAGAGTGCCGAAGCTTCTATCGCCAAACTCAATACCTCACTAAAAGAAGTCACTGCCGAACGGGACCAGTTAAAACGCGACTACGATGTCACACTCGCAAACAAGAACAGCGAGATTACCAGGCAACAGAATAAGATCGAAGAGCTTGCTAACGTTCAAACCACACTTAAAGCAAAAGAGCACGATCTCGACAAGCTCAACAAGCAGGTGCAGGATAATGCCGGCCGCGCAGGTGAGCAGATTGCCGAGCTAAAACAAACCATTGCTAATAAAGAAGCCGAACGGGCTGCCTATCTGAAAGATCAGAAACGCATGCAACAACAACTTGCATCACTGCAGGCTGAAAACGGCAAACTGATGACACAGTCAGATCAGGAATTGCAAACACTCAAGAGCCGTGTCGAAGCTGCGAACGAAGAACTCAGCTCAGCGAATTCTCTTAAAATGCAGGTTGAAAATAAATCTGCAGAAGTTGTTGCGTTAAACGATATGCTGCGAGATGTCAGCAACAAGCGCAATGAACTTCAGGCCCGTGTTAACAAGCTCGAAAAGCAACTCCAGCTGTCGGGTTCACAACAGGAAGAACACAAAGCATCACAACGCAAACTGGCCGATATCACCGCCGCCCTGCAAGAGCGCGATGCGACGATCGCCAAACTACGTAGTGAATTTGACACCGTAGTTGCAGCACGCAACCAACTGAGTGCAGAGGTGGGTGAGCTTCAATCAGGTAACACCAAGCTGCGCCGTGACATAGATGAGGTGGCTGAAAGCCGCAACCGGCTCAGTGTCGAACTCGGTGAGCTGCAGAAAGACAAAGATGTAACCACGGCGCAAATAAAAGGCGAGTCAGAGCAGCAGCTCTCACAAATGGTAACTGCACTCAAAGAACGCGACCAGTCTTTCGCAAAACTGCGGCATGACATGGATGAAATGACGGTAACGCGTGATCGTCTGACAACCGAGCTGAAAAAACTGCAGTCACGTGGCGCAGAACTCGAAACGTTCAAAGCCGACATGCAGACTGCCGTGGCCAACCGTGATTCGGAACTGGAACAACGCAAAGCTTCCTATCAGAAGTTGCAAACAGAATTTAATCAACTGACTAAAGTTAGAAGCGACTACGAGCAACGTATTAACGCTTTGAAGAGCGAAGTAAAAGCACAAGCCGGCAAGCTTCAGGAACAGGAACGCCAAAGCAAGCAGGAAATAAACTCATTGCAGCCACAGGTTGCCGAACTGCGCTCCAAGCTGTCTCTGGCCGATAGCGAGAATCAAAAAATCAGCGCGGAACTTTCTGAAGCTGCGGCACTACGACTTGCACTCACTGAAAAGGATTCAGTGATACAGAAGCTGCAAATTGACTTGCAGGACACCAGACTCAACAGCTCGGGCATAGATCAGAACGCACAAAGCAAGCTCGACAACCTGACCAATGCGCTAAAAGAAAGAGACAGCGAAATCAGCAGATTAAACAGCGCATTGACTGACAACCGGGTAAATTCGAAGCAGAGCACTTCTGAGATCGCCCTGCTCAAACAGGAAGTTGAATCGCAGAGCAAATTAATTAAAGGGCTCGAAGAGCAATCAGAAAATACCCTGACACTGCACAAGAAGATTGCCGCTCAGTCCACCGAGATTGAAGATCTGCGTGCACGACTGTACCAGGGTGAGGAACCTGCTGACCGCGCCGATGAGATCAAATCTCTGAAATCTCAACTGCAACAGCAAACAACCTCAATTCAGACGCTCAAGCAACAGCTCAATGAAAGTCAGAAGGCGGCCAGCGATGCGCGTGCCCGGGTGTCCGGGGGCAAACAAGTAGAAAACGACAGCAGCGCACTCAAGCAACAGATTGCACGGTTGCAAAATCAGCTAACTACGCGCAACACCGAGGTACAGAAGCTACAGAGTGATTCCCAGGCCTTTGCAAAGCTGCAATCACAGCATCAGCAGTTACAACAGGAATACGACAAAACCAGAGCGCAGGTTAACAAAGCACAAAGCACCAGTACTTCCACCACTAAAGAAACGCCAACAACCGCGCCTGCAACCAGGCAAACAACCACTGCGACAAAAGCCGCAAACACCAGTGGTGCAGTTGCTTCGTCCAAGCCACGTGTTTTCCTGAGACCCGACAACAAGCAGACGTCAACAGAGTCGCTTACCGGTGTAGCGGGTAACTACCAGGCTCGCAGCAAGGCTACCTACACAAAGGACGGCTATCGAATCAAACGTCCTGACGGACACGATGACCTGACATTACTTCCCGGGATCGGCAGTAGAGCAGAGCAGGAACTCAACAAGCACGGTGTCACTGAGTTTGAGCAGATCGCACTATGGGGCAACCGTGAGGTTCTGCATTTCGCTGAGCGCTCGGGCATTACCACTGCAAGGGCCGAAAGTTACAACTGGCCAAAGCTTGCAAGTGAGATTCTGCAGGGCACCTACCGCAAAGCAGAATTTATGGAAAGCGACTAGCGCTAAGCCGCTTCCTGAACAAACCTGCTAAAAAGCCCGGCCAGCCCGGGCTTTTTTTATCCCGCAGCGGCATTTGACGCTCAGGGTCCTCACTGCCATCAGCTATAGGTTCGCTTCAAGGCGCTGGAGTTGTATCATCGCCCGCCTACCTTTCAACTGATGGAGACTGCAGTGACTGTAAAAGTGAGTTCCTGGAACGAGTTCGACCCTCTTAAACACGTGATAGTTGGTCGCGCCGATCACACCTGCATACCTCCGTCAGAACCCGCCACAGAAGCCAAAGTACCTGAAGACAGTGACATGCGCGGCATGTGGGGACCACGGCCGCTGGAAACGGTAGAAAAGGCAAACGAACAGCTTGATGCACTGGCAAGCCTGCTCGAGAGCCGCGGCATCATTGTAGACAGACCCACTCCTATTCAGTGGAATCAGGCCGTCGTAACACCTGACTTCAGTACCGCGTCTATGTTCGGCTGCATGCCGCCACGGGACGTGCTGCTCACCGTTGGCTCTGAGATTCTCTGCGCGCCTATGTCTTTTCGCTGCCGCTACTTCGAGTACCTGGCCTATCACCCGCTGATGCAGAAATATTTTGATGAAGACCCGAACTTTAAGTGGGAGCAGGCACCGCGACCACGTTTATCAAACGACTCCTATCAGGCAGGTTACTTCGACGAAATTACCATAGAAGAACGTCTGTCACGGACTGCAGCGCTCGACTTTGTCACCACAGAACACGAGCCCCTGTTCGATGCCGCAGATGTGATGCGTCTGGGAAAAGACTTGTTTTGTCAGCACGGCCTCACGACTAATCGCCGCGGTATGCAATGGCTGCAGCGCCACTTTCCCGACCATCGCATACACTCGGTAAACTTCCCCGGTGACCCCTACCCCATCCATATCGACGCGACCTTTGTGCCGTTGCGACCAGGTACCATTATTAATAACCCCAACAGACCACTGCCGGAAGCCCAGCGAAAAATCTTCAATGATAACGACTGGGAAATTATCGATGCCGCAGCACCGGTACACAACACACCACCACCGCTTTGCTACTCCAGCGTCTGGTTATCGATGAACTGTCTGGTGATTGATCACAAGACCGTTGTTGTCGAGGCAAGTGAAACCAAACAGGCAGAACAAATGGACAAGCTTGGTATGGAAGTACTGCCAATGCCGTTTCGTGATGCCTACCCGTTTGGCGGAGGATTGCACTGCGCAACTGCCGATGTTTATCGTGAAGGTAACTGTGAAGATTATTTTCCAAAACAAACCGGCACTACACTGCTATAAGGCTATCGTTAAAAGCTCCAGCGCACCTCCTGATTGGAGACTGTCACCAAAGGCACGAACACACCTTCCCGCTTGCGGGAGGGTCAGCGTCTAAGCGCCGGGTGAGGGTGCACCGCCGTGGCTTGCGCTACTTTCTACAGCTTCAACCAAATTCTAAAACAAGATCACATACTCCCGGTATCAAACACCGCGAGGCAGGCTTAAACAGTTTACGCAATCGTTACGCCGGCCCCACCGACACTGCAGTATCGTGAAACACCGCTCCACCATTAGGATAACCAGGCTCTGCACTCACCAGTGTATTAACACCAAGCCCACCTTCAAAAGCACTGTTAGGCCAGATACTCTCCATAATCACGGTGCCGCTTTGCACGCCATCGAAAGTTTTGACGTGTACTGTAATTGCACCACACTTGCTGGCTATTTGAATACGCTGGTCATCCGATACACCGCAAGCCTGCATATCATCACCATGCATTAACAACACTGGTTTTTTGCCAATCTTTACTGATGTTGGCGTTTCAGTAAAAGTGGTATTTAGAAATTGCCTGGCAGGTGCTGCCACCAGTCGGTAAGGATAGGCATCTGAACACTCATCAGTAACAGGCCAGTGATCAGGAAACTCCGGCATATCGCTGTGACGTGGCCCAAGCTGATGCCACTTCGGTGAAAAGTGAAATCTGCCATCGTCGGTTTCAAAACCATTAAGAAAATTTGCATCTTCAAAGGTTTTGGCGCAGTCAAACCACTGTTGATCGTACAGAGATTCCGCGTCAGGTAACCCGGAACGGCGAAGCGCATCATCACAGATTTCCCACGCACTCATCGTGAAACCGGGGTGCTCAAGACCAAGCCGCTGTGCAAGCCCGCACAGCACTTCATGGTTACTGCGTGTTTCGGCGAAGGGTTCAATGATTTTCTTTGTCATCTGAACATAGGTATGGCCGCTGCCAACGTATAAGTCGTCATGCTCGGCAAACATGGTGGCAGGTAATACAATGTCTGCATATTGAGCAGTTTCTGTCATGAACTGCTCATGCACACAGATAAACAGATCGTTACGCTCCAGCCCTTGTTTTACCTTGGCGGTTTCCGGTGCTACCACTACAGGGTTGGTATTTTGTACCAACAACGCATGAACGGGTGGCCCGCCCTGCAAATCATCCGGATTGCCGGTAAGCACATCACCAATACGAGACTGATCAAAAACCCGCACTTGCGCGTCACGTCTGTCGCTTCCTTCAATCAGCGTTTTATCAATCGTATACAACTGCCCGTTGCTGTACAGCGCGCCACCACCCCGCACTGTCCATGCACCCGTCAGCGCAGGCAGACAGCTTACAGCATGCATGTTGACCGAACCGTTTCGACTGCGGGAAAACCCATAACCCGCACGTATAAAACTTTTTTTGGTTGATCCATATAACCGTGCAAAAGATGCTATTTCTGCAGCCGACAGACCCGTTATCTGTGCCGCCCACTGCGGTGTCTTCTGCAACAGATGGGTTTTAGTTGCATCGGAAAAATCAGTGTGTGATGCAAGGTATTCATTATCAATCAGACCTTCTTGCAACAAGATATACATTACTGCACAAGCAAGCGCACCATCAGTGCCAGGCTTTAGCATCAGATGCATATCTGCCTGCTTTGCAGTACCGGTTTTATAAGGATCAATCACTACCAGTTTTGCACCACGCTTTCTCGCCACAGCAATATGGTGCATCAAATTCACCTGGGTATTAACAGGATTACCCCCCCACACCACAATCACTTCACTATCAGCTATTGTTTTAGCATCAGAACCGCGTTTAACACCGATGCCGGCAAGCCAACCCGCATCAGCCAGTGTTGTGCAAAAGGTAGAGTGCTGTTGAGATGTGCCCAGGCAGTTGCGCAACCGGTCAAGGCCATCCCTTTGAACCAGCCCCATAGTGCCTGCGTAGTGATACGGCCAGATAGATTGAGCACCGTTTTCCTGAATAACACGCTGAAAGTTAACGGCTACTTCGTCAAGCGCATCGTCCCAGCTTACCGGTTCAAACTATGCTTGCGACGCGGACTTGGGATTGGTGCGGCGCAGCGGTTGTGACAATCTGTCGGGGTGATGAATTCGCTCCGCATAGCGAGCTACTTTTGCACACACCACACCGGCTGTGTAGGGGTTGTCAGCGCCGTAAACACGCCCAATAGTGTGCGAATCGATTTTCTCGATCGACAATGCACAGGTGCTCGGGCAATCGTGCGGACAGACTGACTGAACACGGACCGCTGATTTATCTTGCATGGATTATCCCGGGTAGTTTGTCACCAGCACCTCGGATCGGCGACTGGCCAAATGTGCTACTGTGAATACTATAACGAAGATACACGGTGCCTTACAGTAATCCCGGGCAGGAGCCTATTGGATACCGGCATTCATTACAGCCAATCAGAAAAAAGCCATGCACACCGACGAAATCCTTTATTCCGTCAGCAATAATATTGCGACGGTCACGCTCAATCGCCCGCAGGCACGCAATGCACTGACGTTTGAAATGTACGACCGGCTGGCCGAAATCGCCAATGACCTGATTGACGACCACAGCGACATTTCCGCGCTGGTGATAACCGGCGCAGGCGACAAAGCATTCGCAGCCGGCACTGATATCTCAAAATTCCGGGACTTCCATACTGATCAGGATGCACTCGACTATGAGAGCCGGATGGATCGAGTACTTGGCAGTATTGAATCTATTCCCATCCCCACCATCGCAGCAATTAAGGGGGCATGTACCGGCGGCGGTGCTGCGATTGCTGCCTGTTGTGATTTACGCATCGCGGCACCGGATATGAAATTCGGCTTTCCTATTGCCAGAACTCTGGGCAACTGTCTATCGGTCGGTAACCTCTCGCGCTTGTGCCATCTGGTGGGTGCAGGCAAAACTCGTGAACTATTGTTCACTGCCAAACTTATCGGTGCAGAAGAAGCAGAAAGACTGGGGCTTATTACCGAAATAGTCGACGACGTGCATAGTCGCGCCGATGAACTAGCCAATCAGATGAAAGGTTTTGCACCACTGACACTAAGTGCAACAAAGGAAGCGTTAAGAAGAATTCGCGAGCACGCTGCCAATGTAGATGACAGTGATCTGATTGTTCAGTGTTATACCAGTGCAGACTTCAAAGAGGGGCTGGAAGCTTTTCTGGCCAAACGCAAACCGGAATGGAAAGGATGCTAATTAATTAGCCGGAACAATTAGTTCTTCTGAGTCGAGATCGACAATTACCGGTTCCTGATGGTAGGTACGCATATACTTAAGCAAATCGGTGGCAGATATCGTCGTAGTCATTGAGTTATCACACGGATGAAAATGCAGCGGGTGCTTTTCAAGCAATGCTTTATCGAGCACCGCTGTCACCGCTCTCCCGGTGTCGTTTAGCACAGCCAACGGTGTAACAGCGCCTGGTATTACACCAAGATAGTGCATTAAACGCTGCTCACTAGCGAAGCTGGGTTTTCCCATCTCCAGCTGCTGCCCCAGCGCTTTCAAATTCACCGTCCGGTGCTCGAGCATGGTGACTACAATCATTCTGCCCTTGCGGTTACGCAGGAAAAGATTTTTGGAATAACCACCCGGTATGCCATCGCGAAGCGCCATGGAGTCTGCCACCGTTCTCATCGGTGCATGAGTTATTGTGCTATGCACAATACCAAGCTGATCGAGTGCGGCAAACACCTGATCCGGTGTCGCCGGCTTGTCACCGCTCAACAGGCACTTTTGAATTTCGGATTCGGACATAGCGGGCTAATAATCTGACCAATAGAATTTACGAGGCAGCACCGTAACGCTTTTCCAGCATATCAAAAACAGCACGAATGCCCATTGCCTCTCCGCCGATGGGTCTGCCTGAACGCTTGCGGTTGTTCCACGCCATAATATCAAAATGTGCCCACGGGATATCACCGGATACAAAGTTCTGCAGATATAGCGCTGCGGTTGTTGCACCACCAAACGGTGTACTGGCGCTGTTTACCGTATCGGCCACATGACTCTCCAGCAGTGACCGATAGCCTTTATGCAATGGTAGCTCCCAGGTGGGATCCTGCACCGATTCGCCAGCCGTTTGTATGTCGCCTGCAAGCGTACGATCGTTGCAAAAGAAAGCTGAAATCTCAGTACCTACCGCTACCCTTGCCGCCCCTGTCAGGGTAGCAAAATCAATCAGTAATTCGGGTGACGCATCGCAAGCCTCGGTTAATGCATCACACAACACCAGCCGACCTTCAGCGTCAGTGTTATCAATTTCTACGGTAATGCCACTTCGCGTTCTGATGACATCCCCCGGTCTGAAACTGTTGGAAGATATCGCGTTTTCAGCTGCAGCAATCAGAACCCTCAGGCGTACCGGCAGATCAAGCGCCATAATCAGTTGTGCCAGACCAATCACTTGCGCAGCACCACCCATGTCTTTTTTCATCGTGCGCATACCAGCAGCGGGCTTAATGTCAAGGCCACCGCTGTCAAAACAGATCCCTTTACCCACCAGCGTCACCAACGGGTTTTTCTTATCACCCCAATGCATATCAATTAGACGCGGCTCATTGACACTGGCTCTACCTACGGTATGAATACACGGGTAGTTCGCTGCCAGTAAATCATCACCAACAATTTCTTCAAAAACACCAGCGTAAGTCTGCGCCAGTTCCGCCATTACTGCAGACAAATGCTGCGGCATCATATCTTCTGCCGGCGTATTGATCAGATCTCTGACACGACAAGTGGAGGCAACCATCGTCTGAACACGCGGATGATCAGCCGAGTTGGGCAGCTTTAACTGAGCACCATAGGGTTTGTGGCTTTTATAGCGACTGAACTGGTAACACCCCAATCCCCAGCCGATCGCAAGTGACTCAAGGTTAGCCTTAACACCGGCACCTTCAAGACTGTAGATTCCCTCAGGGAGCTTCGAAGGCAAATCAGCAATCGCAAAAAGGCTATTGATATCACACACACTGCATACAAATTTTTCAATACTGCCGTCGGCGCCGGGGATTGCGAGTAACTTACCCGCCTTGGCATTGAAATCATTTTGCTCAAGCCACAACTGTTGTTCAGGCGTTAGCTTGTTAAAAAACCGGTTGTAGCCAGAGGTAGAAACGAGTACCAGAGGGGTAGCAGAATCTCGCCCTCCGTAGATGAATGGTTCAGTCATAAATGAAGCAGTGGTGAAAACAGATATTGTAGACCGGATTGCAGGCCTGTGCTGAAAAGTGATACCACGCAGCAGTCATTAGAAATACAAAATCATCACACAAGACAATCGTAATCTCCGGTGTAGTTGTCGAGGTGATAAAGCATGGCCACTGAACGATGGCAGTTAACGAAAATTACGCGTAAACGTTTGTGGTGTCAGACCCGCCTGAAACCAGCACAGCAGGTTATAAATACTGTACACCGGCAGCGCAAGTTCTCGTTGCAAAGCGGCTGCGTAAGGCACCATGTTGGTACACTCCAGCACAACAGACCCGACCTCAGGATGACGATCCAACAGCGTCTTACCGGCAGCGATAATATCCCGCTCAGACTGTACAGTATCCAGATAGGGCTCGTCATCGAGAATAGCCCGTGTGAATTCTTCACCTGCATCGGTACCAATGACCGGGGTGTCCAGCGGCAAATTCGCAGAAGCCAGATGCGCATCGGATAACGTGCTTTCAGAGATGGTGATAATCCCTACCCGCTTACCCGGCGGCAGTGTCGCCTGCACCATAGGCACCTGCATCAGCGATGATGCAGCAACAGGCACCGATAACGCTTGCGACATTTCTGCCTGTAACAGTGTCATGAACCCGCAGTTGGTAGAAATACCATCCACCCCCATATCGATAAGCTCCTGACCCGCACTGATAAACGCTTCCAGTAAGCCCTCTGCACCGCGGCGAACTACTTTGTCTGGCGAAGCACCTTTGACCACTTTATAGTGCACCGGAAAGTCCCAGGTAGATGCATTTCCCACATCACCGGGAATACGCGGAAACCTGCTTTCGAGCATCAATATACCCAGAGATGCGGCATAAATATTTTTGCCACCGCAAGCCACAGCCGAATTGTCGGGGTCGAAGTTTTTCATAAAAAATGTTCCAGCAGCAAAGTAGGACTCACGAGGCCTGCTCTCTTTGTTCATTCATGATTTCGTTGCCAGCTTTCACCGCATGTATTATTTCATCCAGTCGGCGATGAATATGGTCTTCAAGCAGTGCTGCCGCCGCTGCAGCATCCCGCTGCATCAATGCTTCTACAATCTGCTGGTGCTCAACCTGGGTTTTGCTGCGTTTGTTATCCATATCCACCCATCGAAAAAACCTGATGCGCGCATTGATATTCTGCAGCAGCTTTAACATTTCTTCATTGCGCGCTAACACCATAAGTTGTTCATGGAACTGTTGATCAAGCTCTACCAGCTGCTGCGAACTGCGATCTCCGGGTTCGGGCCCGGTTTGTTGCAGAAAAATCTGTAGCTGATTAACTTCGGCATCGGTGGCATTTTCACAGGCAAGCCGGATTGCCGCAGATTCAATAATACTTCGAAGCTGGTAAAGCTCCTGAATCTCCCGAGGGCTGAACTCTCTGCAGGAAAAACCGCTACCCTTTTTAAGCTGTAAAAAACCCTGCGCATGTAAACGGTTTAATACTTCGCGAACCGGTGTCCGGCTGGTATTTAGCTTGCGCGCAAGATGCACCTCATTAATCCGCTGGTTAGGCAGAAACCGATAGGTCACTACCATCTCAAGCACTGTGTCATACAAGCGGGACATCAGCTACTCCTGGCCAGAGAACTAATTTTTTCTTCATCGACGCTAATCCCGAGCCCGGGCCCTTGCGGCACACAAACCACACCGGGTTTATATTGAATGGGGTCGTGTAACACGTCGTCTTTTAATATCATTGGTCCAAACAACTCACAGCCATACTCAAGTTCCGGCACCGCCGCTGCAAACTGCAAATAAGCTGCGGTACCAATGCCGGTTTCAATCATACAGCCTACATAGGTTGCAAGACCGGCGGTTTGCGTCAACACATGTGCATGCAACGATGCGACGATTCCGCCGAGCTTGGTCATCTTAAAAGACAGCGCATCTACAGCATTTTGCGACACCATCTCCATAGCGGCATGCGGCCCGGTAAAACTCTCATCAGCAAGAACAGGTACCGGGCTTTGCGTTCGCAGTATCGCCAATCCCTGAATATCCCAGGCCTGCAGGGGTTGTTCAAAAAAATCTGGCTGGTACTGCCCCATCTCCCGCAAGGCGAGCTCGGCGGTGGTACGGCTCCAACCCTGATTGACATCGACTCGAAGCCTCGCATCTGCACCAAGCTCAAGCCGGAGCGTTTCGAGACGCTTGATATCTTTTTGCCAAGGCTCGACACCAAACTTGAGTTTAAAGATACGATGACCATTAGCCATCATCTCGCGGGCTTCTTCCACATCTTTCGACTGACTGCCGGAAGCCAGTGACCAGCTCAAATCAACTGACGTCCGGTAAGCGCCACCGAGCAATTGATAAACCGGCGCGTTGTAGTACTTACCAACAATATCCAGTACTGCAAATTCTACAGCGGCTTTGGCAAAGTCATTTCCTTTTATCGTTGTGAATGCTTCAGTTAATACGCATCGATAGTTAAGCAGCGATTTACCAACCAACAATGGCGCAATATAGCGATCGATGATGATCTGTATGGTTTCCGAACTTTCCGCAGACCATCCCGGACCACCCAGCGTTGCCGCTTCACCCCAACCCTCCAGGCCATCATCAGTCGTCAGCTTAACAATGACAAAATTCACCGCATCCGGTGCACCGAAAGACATGTGATGACTGCGTTGCATCGGTATATCGAGCAGCCAGGTCTGACAGGATTTCAGAATCAGCGACATCAGGTTCTCCCGATAATATTGCTGTTAGAAACACAACTACTGAATATTGTATACAGTAATAAGCGCTCTAAACAAAGAAACACCAGAGAATAATATTAATATAGAATTCCATCATTTAACTGTATACACTTTATTTAAACTCAACCCGGCTACCCGCTTGCTCTATGACTAACTCTCTTACCGGCGCAGAGGCTATGGTTAAGCTGCTTGATGCCTATGACGTCAAGCATGTATTCGGTTTATGTGGTGACACAACGCTGCCGTTCTACGATGCGCTGTATCGACTTGATCACGGCATTCAACACGTACTGACTCGAGACGAGCGTTCAGCCGCCTACATGGCCGATGGCTATGCCAGAGTAACCGGCAAGGCAGGCGTGTGTGAAGGCCCGAGTGGTGGTGGTGCAACACACATTTTGCCCGGTGTTATTGAGGCAAACGAATCATCCGTACCGATACTTTCAATCACTTCAGATGTCTCTGTATCGGCGATTGGCAAATACCCGCTGACCGAACTCGATCAGGGGGCATTGTTTAGCCCGCTGACAAAATACAATGGCGTGATCAACCATCCTGAGCGCTTGCCAGGGATGGTAAGGGCAGCGTTTCGGGCAATGACAACGGGCAGACCGGGTTCAGCGCACCTTGGGTTACCATTCGACATTCAGAAAGCAAACGTCAATCCGGAAGATATCTGGGCTCAGACAGAACACGGGCGCTTCCCTGCATGGCGCACTGCACCGGACTCAAACGCAGTTGAAGCCGCTGCTGAAATTTTATTAAAGGCCAAACAACCGATAATTATTTGCGGTGGTGGTGTCGTGTTGTCTGGTGCGGAAGCGGCGCTTGCAGGCATTGCTGAACAACTCAATCTGGTGGTGGCCACAACTATTAGCGGACAAGGCAGCCTGGCGGACACCCACCCAAACTGCCTTGGCGTGGTCGGCTCAAACGGCGGTGTGCCCGCCACACGAGAAGTCGTAGACGCTGCAGATCTGGTTGTATTTCTTGGATGCCGTGCAGGTTCTGTCACCACTGAACGCTGGCGCTCACCCACCAAGGATACCCGGATTGTTCACTTTGACAGTGACCCGATGGCGGTCTCTGCCAACTATCAAACTGATGTGGCGGTTATTGGTGATTTAAGACTGGCGCTCGAACAGCTACAAGCCACGCTTACCGACACAGGTGTTGATAAATTCGATTTCAACGGCGCGTCAACCGTCGCCGCAGTCAAGAAGAAAAAGTTTGCACTGTTCAGTCAGTTTGCGCAAAGCGCTGCGACACCAATACCACCGGAACGGGTTGTCGCAGATCTGAACGCTGTCGCACCGCAAGACGCAATAATCATTGCAGACCCCGGCACACCTTGCCCGTACTTCTCGGCTTTTTATAATTCATCGCAGCCCGGGCGACATTTTATTAGTAACCGTGCTCATGGCGCACTGGGCTATTCAATGTCTGCGGCGGTTGGCGCGCAGTTCGGAAAGCCGGATTCAAAAGTCATTGCTGCAATGGGCGACGGCAGTTTCGGGTTTACCGCAGGTGAACTGGAAACAATCGCACGCTACCGGTTACCAATCACTATGCTGGTGTTTTCCAACAGTGTATTCGGATGGATTAAAGCCGGCCAGAAAACCGGATTCGATGAGCGATATTATTCCGTTGATTTCTCACAAACAGATCATGCAGGCATTGCAGCCGCTTATGGAATCAAGAGCTGGCGTGTAGAAGACCCCACCGCACTGAAAGGCATACTGACACAAGCTATCGAACACCCCGGACCAACACTGGTAGACATAATTTCGCAACCGCTACAGGAAGCGAATGCACCTGTGAGTGAATGGATAGCATGACTGGAACTTACACAGTGACTGCATGCGATTGCAGACATGTCTTTATCGGACCTGAATCAGGTTTGCGCCGTAAGAGATGTTGCGAGTACACTTGAATTCGGGTTTAACATTGCGTTCACACCGGTCCCTGGCTCAGGGAAAACGGTCATTTATCAATCGCGGTTTTATGCCGCCAACAAGCGTTTAATTTCCAACAGGAGGAAATAATGAAGAAGATGAAGAATATTGCACTGGCGGTTTCCACAGCAGTTGTTTGCTTAGGGGTGAGCCAACTACACGCAGCAGAAAAATGGGATATGCCCATGGCGTATTCTGCCAGTAACTTCCACTCTGCAACGGGCGCTGAGTTTGCCAAGTGCATTACTACGGGCACAGGTGGTGAAATCGAAGTGACTACACACCCATCCGGCTCGCTGTTTAAGGGTGGCGATATTAAACGCGCCATTCAGACGGGTCAGGCACCGATCGGTGAACGTCTGTTGTCTGGCCACCAGAATGAAAACGCCTTGTTCGGTGTCGACTCGGTGCCTTTTCTGGCTACTTCGTTTGACGACGCTGCCAAGCTTTGGGAATCAGCTAAAGGCCCAATGACAGAACTGCTGGACAGTCAGGGCCTGGTACTCCTGTATTCAGTGCCGTGGCCACCGCAGGGTCTGTACTTTAAGAAAGAAGTCAACGAAGTAGCGGACATGAAAGGTCTTAAGTTCCGTTCTTACAACAATGCCACAGCTCGGCTGGCAGAGTTAACCGGAATGCTGCCGGTATCTATTGAGGCGGCTGAAATCTCACAGGCATTCGCCACAGGCGTTGCTGAGTCCATGGTGTCTTCCGGGTCAACCGGTTATGACCGCAA
>CALHCI010000094.1 GCA_937931165.1 uncultured Granulosicoccaceae bacterium | reverse complement strand
GCCGACAACAGCAAGGTTTGCATAGCCATTGCCAATAGCCGCATCTACTTCACCAAGTAACAAGTCAGTGGCACCGGATTCTGCCATTTGTTCTATACCGTCAGTCGCCGGCTGTCCGCTGGTCCAGAATTCCACTTGTTCGTTATGCACTGCACCAACCAGCGGTGAAAAGTGTGGATTATCGGGAAACAGCAGCGGGTGCGTCTCGGCACTCCAGCTGGCGTTAAAGGTCAGGCGATAAGTTGCGCTGCCTGCTGTGACCACACCACCGTTGTCTGTGTTTTCGGTGGTCTCTCCATCAGTGTTACCACCGTCGGTGGTCTCTCCGTCCGTTGTTTGGCCGTCAGTTGTTTGGCCGTCAGTGTTGTCGCCATCGGTAGTCTGACCGTTATCCTCCGGTGTACCACTGTTCTCCGTACCATCACCCGAGTCAGTTTCCATGACGGTGACGCCGTCTGAGCCAGAACAGGCAGTTAGTACAAAGCACAACGAAAATACAAGCGGAAGGATTTTCATGGATTTCTCTCTCATTTTGAACCAACAAAAGGCACCGCGATGGCGCCGGCTACAATCCCGATAGCGGTTTGATCACCGGACACCCGATTTGGTTCATTGCTTTTTTCACCGCTTCAAACTGAACCTCATCACGGTAGACACCGACAATGGCACCGCCAGAGCCCGCATATTTGGCCGAAACACCTGCACTGCGCGCAACGTGCACCATTTCGACGTGTTGCGAGTTTAGCTGGCAAAATGACTGTCTGCAGTCGAAGTTGGCATCCAGCAACGCAGACAGCGCCTCAGTGTCTTTCGACTGCAACGCTTCACGGGCGAGATCGGTGAGCTCGACAAAGCGCTTCATTGCACCGACCACCTGCGGATCACCGGCATCGAAACGCGCTCGCAAATCGTTGTGAAACACCTCAGTCGGCTCACTGGATTCGGGGCGGAATGCGAGATACACCGGTGGTAGCATTGCAGTATCTAACGATTCGTAGTGGCCGCACTGATATCCCGCCACGTTTTCCATACGGCTGAAGTCCATTGCAACCAATCCTTCATACACCTGCACAACTCTGTCTTGCAGACCGCCACCAATACCTAATTCGTCTTTTTCTGCAGACAATGCGATCGTTGGCTGAATACGCTTATCAACAGCAACATTGTAGTACTCCATTAAACATCGAAGCGTTGCAACAATAATGGCACTTGACCCTGCCATACCAACCTGTTGCGGTATATTGGTTCGGTATTCGAGTGCGCAGTTCTTATCGGGTAGTTGAATACTATTGGCCAGACAATAATCGACAAATACTTTAATGGTCGCTTTCATTAAGCGTATGCCACCGTAGTAGCCATGCAGCGTCACATCGCGGTGAAGAGACAGCGGGCTATCAAAGCGGTTGTTGTCTGATTCACCGGCAATCAGCTGCAGAGAAGCAGACTCTGTTAATTGCACCTCGGCATAAAACTTACGGACACTGAAGGCGATGGTTTTACCGTTGTACCCATCAGAAGGGTTACCGATTAACCCGGCACGGGCATAGGCTTTGTGGCTTATCATTAGTTTTTTACACCAAACTGCTCTGCCAGTGCAGGACCAAACTCCTGATCTGCCAACGCATACTCCAGTGCGGCAGCATAGTACGATTCGAAGTTACCAATATCAAAACGTTTCTCACTTGCGGTTAACGGCACACCAAGAATTTTAGCCCCGTCTTTAAGCCATGCCTGCAGCGCATCAGTCAGCTGAATTTCGCCACCACTGCCAGGCGTGGTTTTTTGCAGATAACTAAACAGATCCGGCTTGCACAAATACCTTGCAGCAATTGCATAGCGACTTGGCGCAAGCTCTTGTGGCGGCTTTTCAATCAAATCACTCAGTAAAAAAAATGTATCACCCGCCTTAAAACCCGGCTGAGGTTTCGCCACACCATAACGACTGACACGGCTCAACGGCACCTGATGAAAAGCAATCGCCGCATCTGCGTTTTCTGCAACGCACAATCGCCGCATGCGTTCACAAAGAGATTCCTGCTCAGCATCCCTTTTAATGACAGCATCACCCAGTGCAACAAAGAAAGGCTTGTTTGCAACCATTTCACGGGCACATAACACCGCATGCCCCAGCCCCTTTTGGTGTGACTGATCAACGAATTGAAAAGCATTGCCATGCGATTCTTCTGCACTTTCAACATACTGCCGAATGGCAGTTTTACGCTGACTGGTCACCAACACCTGCGACGTGACACCCACCTCTGACATCTCATCTACCACATGCTGTAGCACCGGAAGCCGCCCTAAAGGGAGAAGCTCTTTCGGTATACCACGTGTTAACGGTAATAACCGGGTACCCAGACCTGCTACCGGAATGACCGATGTTTGTGCGTGCTCAAACATCAGTGATCCGCCCGCATACTATCAATCACTTGCCTGTATCCCGCCTGGTAGTCCGGGTAGATAAACTGATAGCCGGTATTGAGCAGTCGCTTGTTACTACATCGTTTACTCCCGGCAATTCTTTTCGACCTTGGCACTGGCTCTGATTGCTCCAGTGACAAGCCCAGAGTTGCTGCAATAAATGCTTCGACATCAGCGCTGGTGGCTGGCTGCGAATCAGACGCCAGATACAAAGACTCCAGTTCAGTGTTTTCGGCAAGCATTACCAGGTGCGCCAATGACGCTGCGCAGTCTTCTATATGTATGCGATTAGTAAACGAAGGTGGTGTCTCCGGAGTGGCCTGCCCTGCGGCAACGCGGTTGATCAACCGCAGGCGCCCCGGGCCGTAAATACCACTGTAACGAACACAAGTACCATCGCGTCGTTCACGCACAGCTTGCTCACCTTCTAATACCAGTTGTCCGTTAAAACGTGTCGGCTGCGTGTCAGAGCTTTCATCGACCCACTCACCATTGTTCTGGTGATAGACGCCGGTGGATGAAACATAGAAGAAACGTTTTAAAGATCGCCAACCCAATGCTGTCAGCGTATTGTTCAGGCCGGACACATAGGCATCCCGATAGTCCAGCTCGGTGAAGGAAGCGGCGGCAAGCGAGTAAATCACCACATCAATGTTTAACGGTGATTCGGCATCCGGATTCAGAAATTCAAGTGTTGCGGGTTTTAATACATCCGCTTCGACGGGTGTCAGCCACTGCGGCAACTTTGCAGGATTACGCCTGACACCGAGCACAAAGTGCCCGGCATCTGTCAGAATTTTTGCGCAGCGTGTGCCTACATCTCCACAGCCGACGATAACAATGTTCAATGCAACTTCCAGCTAAGACAATCCTTCCATCTTATCCGGAAAACAATAAAAGGCAATGTACCGGCCACTCTCGGGAAGGCGCTGGCAGGGTGTGTACAACAACCTGTGCCGGGGCAACATGCCCCGGCGCTGGACTTAAGCCAGATCGTTTCTGATGTGTTCGATCAGTTTTTCAGTATTGACCCTGAAATGATTAAATACCACCGTGCCCTGTGGGTCGATCACAATCAACCAGGGTGTGCCGCCGGTGCGATACAGCTTCATGGTTTGCGAGCGGTGATCACCATCCGGATCGTCGCGATTGCCAGGATCGTGCCCCATAATAATGGGCAGGTCATAGCGCTTTTGCAGCTTGCGAACATCAGCCTGGGTGTTGGTGCCAAACCCTTCAAAGACAGTTTGAATACCGGCAATCGCTACACCGGGATGATCATGGAAAGCCGCAGAAAATTTTTGCAGCGCAGGGAACCCACTGGAGTGACAGCCGGGGCACCAGTTCTGGAAGCACTTCAAAAACACCCACTTGCCGCGATTTTCCGTCACGGAAAAGTGCGCATCTTCACCGTCTTTATCAATCCAGTAGTCCAGTTTGATTTCCGGTGCCTCGTGCCCCTC
>CALHCI010000093.1 GCA_937931165.1 uncultured Granulosicoccaceae bacterium | reverse complement strand
GATAGTGTTGGTGGTAAGCGGAGCGAAAAGCTGACCTTTGGTCTTGCTGATCTGACCATTTTATCATTGATTCCGGGATCCACCACGCTGCGGAACTTGATGAAGTTGAGGTTCTTCTACATTGGCAGTGCCTGCCTCAGGTGGTGTCACCCGCTTTTACTGCGATCGCTGCTCTCGATGCCCCTTTGTTCTCTGGTTTTTTATTATTTGCCGTGGAAGGCACAGCGCCAAAGAATGGCGCGCCCCGCAGGATTCGAACCTGCGACCTCGCCCTTAGGAGGGGCACGCTCTATCCAGCTGAGCTAGGGGCGCATAGCGGTGATTGTAAAAGGACAAGCCGCAAACTACAAATGACGAGTGATCGCTGGAGACCGATTCTTTATTTTCGAGCGTGAGCCATGCCGCATCTTCAGTGCAGCTTTCGCAACTGTTAATAAGTGGGTCCAGTGCTCAATAATTGATGAATCGTGCCGTTAAACCGCCACTAGTGTCTCGTACAAAAAGGTAGAAGCCAGTGGGTAACGCGCTCCTAAAAGCCGAAGAACGTCGCAGTTATCGTCGGGTATCCGACGCGATAGCGCTGCGGATCGATGTGATCGACGCCGCAGATCAAACAGAGATTGAGCCGGATGATTTGCCGGACTATCCAACTCACGTGGTAAGTCTGAGCCCCAACGGTCTGAAGTGCTACCACACCGATCCTTTCAATGACGGCGAGCGTGTGATGTTGTCTATTCGCCTGTTTCCGGAAAAAAGCTCGTTCCAGGTTGAGGCAGAAGTCGCCAATTCAGGCGAAGACCGTACTCGCAGCAAGAATGACCGGTTCTTTGCCGGTCTGGCGTTCGTTAACCCTTCGGATGAAGTGCGTGAACTGCTGCTGGAACATATTGATCTGGTTGCCCGTCAGTCCTTTGGTGGCGCGGTAAAGCTGGTTAACTAGCCGATAGACCGGGTTGCGAGCTCAGCAACCCGCGAACGCAGCCAGTCGTTTCCGAAGCAGGGAACGTTGCCTGAAATGAAACCGACGTGGCCGGCACCGGCCACGAGTTCGAACGTCACCCGGCTTGAAAGCTGTTCGTCCTGTTGCGGAATACACCGGGCGGTAAAAAACGGATCGTCGGTTGAAAACAGTACATGAGTATCTGTGCTGATGTCTTTTAGATCACTGAGCGTGCTGGCGCGATTGTAGTAGTCTTCCCCTGAAGCATAACCATGCAGGGGTGCGGTGATTTGATCGTCCCAGCTAATAAAATCCCTGGTTGATTCGTAAGGGTACTGATCGAGACCGAGCGCCGGATATTTTGCATGCTTGTTTCTCAGTGCCGCGCTCATTTGTTTGATTAGTGTTTTTTGATAGATACGCGAAAAGCCGGTGTTGATTCGCTTAGCGCCTTCTTTTAACACCAGTGGCGGGCAAACAGAAACGGCATAGTGAAGCGGGATTGCGTTAGCGGTTGCCAGATATTTGAGTAGTGCATTTCCCCCCAGTGAATACCCGATAGCGA
Organism: uncultured Granulosicoccaceae bacterium; assembly: GCA_937931165.1. Taxonomy (GTDB): domain Bacteria; phylum Pseudomonadota; class Gammaproteobacteria; order Granulosicoccales; family Granulosicoccaceae. The sequence goes on along the minus strand of CALHCI010000093.1, from coordinate 9,410 downwards.
TGATCTTTTTGTCCGGGAAGCGATTGGCCACAGTGTTAATAACAAACTCGATATCAACGGTATGGCCGGAGTGATAGGAACCGCGCGTAAGGTTTGGCTCGCCACTGCAACCCCTGAAGTGCATGAGTACCGTATTAAATCCGCGTGCCTGCAACACACTCATAATAGAGCGCACGTACTTTGATTTAAAAGATCCGGTCAGTCCGTGGAATATCACTGCAACCGGACCGTCTTGTTTGCTCGTCCAGTCCAGATCAACAAAGTCCCCGTCAGGTGTGGTCAGACGTTCTCTGCTGACTATAGGTACAGGTGCCGGGTGAACCTTGGCCGCCCATAGTGTTTGCAGGTGGGGATTACGAAGCCACCATGCAGGCTGAAATTTACTCTTGGTAAGCATGCGTTAAAGACTGTGTTATGCCGCATTTGCTAAACTGCGTCTGCGGTACCCTGAAACTAAGAACAATAATAATAATGAAAATACTGGTTTCGAACGACGATGGCTGGCAGGCGCCAGGTATTCAGGCGCTTGCAGATGCTATGCGACGTATTGGTGAAGTGAAGTTAGTCGCTCCTGATCGCAACTGCAGTGCAGCCAGCAACTCACTAACGCTTTCGCATCCTATCAGGGCTAAAGAACAATTGCCCGGTGTTTACTCTGTGCAGGGTACGCCGGTAGATTGTGTCAACATTGCACTGAATGGCTTGCTTGACTGGCAACCTGATATTGTAGTCAGTGGTATTAACTCGGGCCCGAACCTCGGTGATGATGTGGTCTATTCCGGTACTGTTGCCGCAGCAATGGAAGGGCGTTTTCATGGCGTGCCGGCCTTTGCGTTTTCCTTAGCAGGGCATTCCGATCAGTACGATCACGCTGCTGAAATTGCCGCTGAATTGGTGAGTCGTTACATGGCCAAACCGCTTACCGGCAACTGGCTGCTTAACGTGAATATCCCTGATACACCAGGAGGTAAAACTGCAGGGATGGTAACAACTCGTCTGGGCCATCGGCATCGAGGGCAAAACTTGATCGTTCAGGATGACCCGCGTGGTGAACAGATATTCTGGATCGGACCGGTCGGTGAATCAGCAGATGATCAGGACGGTACAGACTTTCACGCGATAGTAAATAATCAAGTCTCTATTACACCCATTGAGGTTGATATGACTGATCACAAGCGTATTAACGAATTACATCAGTGGCTGGGTGGAGCGCAATCATGAATATGGAAGCTAGAATTCGTGGTATCGGTATGACTTCTCATCGAACACGTTTGCGACTGATTGAGCGTTTACGAAGTAACGGAATTCGTGATGAATCAGTACTACAGGCAATGGTTGATGTGCCTCGGCATTGTTTTGTTGATGAAGCGCTGGCATCGCGATCTTATGAAGATTGCGCGCTGCCAATCGGTGAAGGTCAAACCATCTCACAGCCGTATGTAGTGGCCTTGATGTCAGAGCTGGTGGTGAATAGCGGCTATCCGGATCAGCCGGTTAAGCGGGTGCTTGAGATAGGCACCGGCTCGGGATATCAGGCAGCGGTGCTCGCAGAGCTGGTGCCCGAGGTGTACACCCTTGAACGTATCCGCAGTCTTTCGCATAAAGCGCAGCGCGCCTTTAATAGTTTAAGAATCCGCAATATTAAATCCCGCTATGCAGACGGTTTTGATGGCTGGTCGGATCAGGGGCCGTTTGACGCAATTATTGTTACCGCAGCCATGGAGACAATCCCTGATGCGCTGCTGGCACAGGTAAAAGAGGGTGGGGTGTTGATTGGGCCGGTCGGGCCGCAAGCAACGGGGCAAACGTTATCTGTTGCCCGATGTTTTGCCGACAAGCCACCGCGAATCCGCCAGGTGGCTAATGTAAAGTTCGTTCCGTTTCTGCGTGGTTGCGGTTAAGCGTACCGATGCAGTAAAGCCTCGGTTTTGACAGTGTGAATTGCACCGGTTGTACATCTTTGCAGCAGTTTTTTGGCTGTTAGGTTACAAAAAGGTAGTAAGTGCATTAAGTATGGCTGCTTGGTCACTGTTTTCATTGCAGTTTTTTCTTTGCTGCCGTATAAATGCGGTCACAGGCAAAGCAACGCACAGCTTTGACCTTATCTGGTCTTATCACGGGTTCCGCAAACTCGAGAAGTCAGCCCGCCTCATTTTCATGAGGTTGCGAGATTCGATTTGTTCCCCGGTGGTGAGCCGCTAGCACACACTGCATTTGAAGGCTGAATATGATTTTTAAAACGTTAGGATCTGCTGTTTGCGCAAGTTCCATGCTGATGGTTGGGGGTTGCGGTATTCTGGAAACGGTAGAAATACCCGAGATTCGATTCGACTCTAATAGTTACGTTGTTCAACCGGGCGATACCCTTCAGTCAATCGCTGATCGCTATAACCTCGATCCACAGTCTCTTGGGTCAGCGAACGCTGTAGACGCTACCCAACTGGTGCCTGGCCAGCGTCTTTTGCTGGTTCGTGAAGATGGTGCTGTTGTTCGTAATAACCGAACGCCGGTAAATTCTCGCGTTGTTGATCAGCCGGTTGCGATGATCCCGTCATCGGGTCAGGATCCGCAATTCACGGAAGTGAACGACGAAGCAGTCGCGGTAGGGCCGGTTGTTGTCATACCACCACCTCGTGAAGAAATTGTCGCAGTGCGTGAGCCGGCCAGCCAGGACGCGTTGCTTGACGACATTAACCGGGTTGATATTGCTTCCCTGCCACCAGCGCCCGGTGTAGTTGAGCCATTGCAAGATACCGCTGTGATTAATGATGTCGTAGCAGGTGCTGCTGAGGTGAACAGACCCACCGGCACCGAGACTGTGATCCAGAATGTTGGCCCGGCGGTAGCTGATACCTCTGTGGTGGAAATACCGGCAGCAGATACCGTACAGGTTGCGGATGCGACACCAGCTGTCAAAACGGTGGCTGCGAATACCCGCGCTGCTGGGTGGAACTGGCCTGCGGTTGGTCAAATCACGAAAGATTTCGATCTCCGTGAAATAAACCGACAAGGACTCGACATCGATCCTGGTCCAGGTGCTGGAGTTCAGGCGGCTGCTGACGGTGAGGTTGTGTACAGTGGCAGAGACCTGGCGAGCTATGGGAATCTGGTCATTCTGCGTCACGACGGTAATTTTCTCAGTGCCTATTCGAAGGTAAGCGATATCTTTGTAAAAGAAAATCAGAAGGTTAAGGCAGGTGATCTGATTGCGGTTGTTGGCAACGATGCGCAGGAAGGCACTGAGCTGCACTTCGAAATACGTCGCAATGGCGAGCCGGTAAATCCAGCGGATTATTTACCAGCGCTGTAAAACCAGCACTTATAGGTCTATTGGCACGTTTTTTGCATATATCTTCGTACCGAAGTTGTTTCGTGCGCCAGCCCGCTGGCGCAACCGGTACGAGGGTGTGACGGTTAAGAATCAACTTCGCAATATAAATAATAAAAACAATTTGCGGAGAGTAAACCAATGGGCCAGAGCCAACTAGCTGAGTGGGCAGAAGACACTGAAGAACGCGTATCAACTGATGCGCGCGTGGAAGACGTCGGTGAAAACATCGATGAAGAAGCTGAGCAGGAAGAAACAGAAGAAGAGAGCTTTGCTGAACAACTGAGCAGAACCCGCACAAAGTCGCCTAGTAACAAGGCCAGATCGCGGGATATGGACGCTACACGTCTGTATTTAAAAGAAATTGAGCATTCTCCGCTGCTTACCGCAGACGAAGAGAAGCACTACACCAGGCTTGCACAAAAAGGCGACGAGAAATCACGCGCCAAGATGATTGAGTGCAACCTGCGCCTCGTGGTCAAAATTGCCCGCAGATACCTGAACCGTGGATTGACACTGCTTGATCTGATCGAAGAGGGTAACCTCGGACTCATTCACTCTGTTGAGAAATTCGATCCTGAGCGCGGTTTTCGCTTCTCTACCTATGCCACCTGGTGGATTCGCCAGACGATCGAACGTGCGTTAATGAACCAGACCCGCACCATTCGCCTGCCGATTCACGTAGTTAAAGAGATGAATGTCTATCTGAAGGCCGAGCGACGCCTGCAGCAGAAGATGGATCATGAGCCAACGGCTGAAGATATTGCCGCTGAGTGTGAAAAACCGGTAGAAGACGTCAAGCGCCTGCTTGGTCTAAGAGACCGTGTCAGTTCCGTCGATGTGGCCATGGGACCGGATGGTGACCGCCCGTTACTGGACATTATTCCTGACGATAACAACCCTGATCCGGCACACAAGCTTCAGGACGATAATATTCATCGCCAAATCAACAACTGGTTAATGAAGCTTGAAAGCAAGCATCGTGAAGTGGTGGTACGGCGTTTCGGTCTGCATGGTTACGAGCGCACAACGCTTGAAGATGTAGGTAAAGAACTGGGTGTCACCAGAGAGCGTGTGCGCCAGATTCAGATGGAAGCGTTGAAGAAACTGCGTCGGATTCTTGAAGGATCAGGTTATACGTGGGAGTCACTGCTGGAAGGGCAGTAGCATCACGACGTTAAGTACAAGCTGGAAGCCGGGCGGGTAAATCAAAGGTTTACCGCCCGGTGGACTGACAATATTCAGACGCTGGTGTCGAATTTATGACACTAGGGCGTCGAAAGTTTGACTACAAAACTGGCTGCAACGGTCAGTTGTTAACACCGGAGTGTTTGATCAGCCTTAATGCCAGCGCCTCGGCTCATTCCCCTGCAAGGCCTAATCGAAGCCCGCTCTGACAGTGATTCACTACACTTTGCTAAACCATCTTGATTAGCAGCCAGACAAAAAACATAACGCCACCTAACAGCAGTCCGGCAGTTAACCAGTCATTACTGCTGCCCTTCGGGCCGTTTTCCAGTTGATCTTTCGCGACTGGCCATAACCTCCAGACAAAGAACAAAAGCATCGCGGCAATAGCGATCTGTCCAATAGTACCCATGAGTTCTCCAGTGGTTTACGTGTGGTTAGTTTCTACAGATAAAAAAAAGCCCCGGTGTCCGGGGCTTTTTCCAGTATCTGTTACTGGTATGAGACTAGTCGTCTCCGCCCATGCCGATCAACATCAGCAGGCTCTGGAAGATGTTGTAAATAGACAGGTACAGGCCAACCGTCGCCATGATGTAGTTGGTCTCACCGCCATTGACGATGCGGCTGGTGTCAAAAAGGATAAAGCCGCTCATCAGCAGAATAATTGCCGCAGAGAGCACAATGCTGAGTGCCGGCATATTAAGGAATATGTTTGCCACCATCGCCAGAATTACGACGATGAAGCCAGCCATCAGGAAACCGCCCATGAAAGAGAAATCTTTCTTGGTCATTAGTGCGTAGGCAGACAATCCCATGAAAATAATGCCGGTACCGCCTAAAGCGGTCGCGACCATGGTGGTGCCATTCGACGTTGCCAGGTAGTGGTTGAGCATTGGACCAAGCCCGATTCCGAGCAAACCAGTGACTGCAAAAACCACCATGATGCCCTTGGAGCTGTTTGCCACTTTTGGCAACACAAACCAGAGCAGGCCCATGGCGCCCAGCGTACAAACCAGCGATATGCCGTGTGGCAGTTTGAGAAAATAAGAAATCCCCGCAGTGAAAGCGCTAAAGAGCAGGGTCATTGACAGGAGACGATAGGTGTCTCGCAGTACCTTATTGGTCGTTAACTCGCTTGCGCGATCAATAGATTGGATAGCCAAAGTAGAACTCCAGTTCTTCAGGTTGTTAAAATATGCTGTCGCATCAACTGTATAGACGCGGCACTGTGCTAACAATAGGGTCTGTGTGACCAAATTTCAATGAGTTTTCCAAGTAAAGCATGGCATTTACTGCACCATTTCAGTATCATTGTGCGCTTCTGTTTGAGCAAGATCACAGATCAGCGGAGAGTTGGCAGAGTGGTCGAATGCGGCGGTCTTGAAAACCGTTGACGGGTTAAACCGTCCGGGGGTTCGAATCCCTCACTCTCCGCCATTGTAGTGTCGGCAAAGTTTTGTTTTGCAGTAAATTTAATTCCTCTTTCCAGAAGCACTCTTTCCTCAGGCCTTCTTCCCAGAGTCAAGGCAACCGTACTTCGGGTTAATCACTTGATTTTGGACCAGCTTGAATTGCCGCTTCGCCCTCTGTAGAAAGCGCGCGAATTTAGTTGTATTTACCGTTCAGTTTCAATCGCTTCCGGCCGCTTTCTAAAGTATGCGCCAATATCTGGAAGTGGACTTTGCAACCCCTTATAAGCATTCGTAAAACCGTCCCAAGCTGCTGATCCGCCTGATCTTTCATGATTGACAAGAAACCGGGTAAGCGGGGTAGTCTGCGACAAAGGCTGACCCGTACCGGACGTCGACAAGATGACGGTTCAGAGGTCGCGTCTGCTGCTCGCCCATATGTCGAGCTGCTTGAGGCGCGTGTGCTGTATTCTGCCGACCCGCTGGTGGTGTTAACGGATCCTGCGGATTTCGACAGTAACGAGTTTACCGGCGAGTTGATACCGTACAGTCTGCCTGGCGCGCCGCTGGAGATTGTGTTCATCAATGATGACGTCGGCGATCTTTCCACGCTCATGCACGATCTGCACAAACAGATTGAGAATGGACGAAGGCTCGAGGTTCATCTGCTGGACAGTAGCAAACCCGGCTTTGACCAGATAGGTCAGATTATCAAGAGCGCGGAATCCATCGCCGCGGTACACATAATCTCTCATGGCAACGCAGAAGGGGTGCAGCTTGGCGGGGAGTGGTTAAGTAATGAAACCGTTCATCAGCATCAGGACGCGTTAGCCGCATGGCAGCCAGCATTGTTGCCACAGACTTCACTGCATATTTACGGGTGTGATCTTGCTGCGACTGATAATGGTGTAGCGCTACTCAACAACCTGGCGGCTTATACCGGTACTGAAGTACTGGCAAGTGATGATAAAACCGGACATGCGTCATTGCAGGCTGATTGGGATCTGGAATACTCAACCGGTGTATCTGATCTGCTTGAGGCGCTAATAAGTGATTCGGCGCAGGCTACCTGGTTTGGGACACTTGCAGCTCCCACTTTGGGCGATGGTACGCTCTCCGATATTAATGAAGATGCGTCGGTAATTGCAGGCGAGACCGTGGCAGGTATCTTCACTGGTCAGTTCAGTGGTGATGGGTCCTTTGCCGGTATTGCTATCGCTGTAGATGCAACCACTACTGAGGGGTTGTGGCAATACTCAACAGACAATGGTTCAAACTGGCATGCCATTGGAGCAGTGACCGCGGATGCTGCTTTGCTACTCGATACTTCGAGCATGCTGCGGTTTGTGCCGGCACCCGACAGTAACGGTCCCGTTCCGCAACTGACGATCTATGGCATTGATAATACCTATGCCGGCGCCTTTAGTGCCGGTGCTGCTGCGGAGACTGGTGATGTCACTGTTCGAGGAGGGTCTTCTCCCTTTGCAGCATTATCTGCAACGATAAACAGCACAGTTAACGCAATCAATGACGCTCCGGTACTCGGGACCGGCAGCCCTGTTGATATTGTTATGAATGATCCGGACCCGGATGGAGACACCATTGCGACAATATTTGCAGGACAGTTCAGTGATGTTGACGCAGGTAGTGCGTTCGGTGGTGTGGCAGTGGTTAATGATGCATCAGCAGGCGAAGGTGTCTGGGAATATTCTACAGATGCCGGTAGTAACTGGTATCCGATAGGCAGTGTTTCTGCCAGCGCTGCGTTGATGCTTGATGTCAATAGTGTGCTTCGGTTTGTACCGGTTGAAAACTACGCGGGCCCGGTGCCGGCGTTAACGGTGCATGGGGCGGATAACACTGCCGGTCCGTACACCACAGGTGCAACCACTGTGACAGAGGATGTGACTTTGCGTGGTGGTGTCACCCCGTTTGCACATATCTCAGCAGATATAGCTTCTTCCGTGTTAACTGAGTTTACCCCTAACGATGACGACCTTGGTGCTGTGTTATCTGGCGATGCTCTCAACTTCAACTCGTTATCGCTGACTGACAATGATGTCTATAAAGGTGCGCACCCACCCACCATTTTGAGTACCACGACTCCAACATTAGGTGCCCTGGCTACAAGTGGATCGGACTACATATTCTCAAGCTCACCCGGCGACAGCGGGGTGTCGAGTTTCGACTACGTAGCGATGGACGGAAGTCCGGACCTGATCAGCCAGTGGCAGCTAAATAGTGATGGCTCCGACGATATGGCTGCGAATAACGGAGTGGTGACGACGGATAGTTCACCTGGAACGCTGGTATTTGACGGTAATGATTATGTCGAGATAGCTAACTTTGCCTATCCGTCCAGTTTTACGCTGATGTTTGAATTCCGTGTTGGAGATCTGGACAACAACAACGAAGAATCGCTTTTCGCACAAGGTAAATGGCAAAGGCCTAACTACCTTGGTATCTGGATTAATGGCGAGGAAGCTGATTCCGACGAGGGGCACCTGGTTACCGAAATCTATGATGAAACTGAATCAGACTCCTACACGCCGTATGCATTCGATGTTTCGGGTGCTCCCTATTCGAACGGTGGATGGCATAGTTACGCCATCGTAGTTGAACAGGGTGTGGGGCACTCTGTCTATATCGATGGCGAGTTGAAGCATAGCTCCGGTCGTGCAGATGCGCCATTTACACCAGCCGGCCCGGCGTATTTTGGCGCTGAGGAGAAAGGTGATGGTTTGGGCTATTACCTCGAAAACCATGGGCTGAGAAATGCGAGGCTATATACCGGTACCGACGTTGAGACTATTGAGCGCAATGAACTCACCGAGTTTAGCACCGGTACGGCAACCATTACTGTGCGTAATGAAGAGTCACTGGACAATAACAATACCATTGAGGTTACCGAAGATCAGCCGGTAACGGTGACTGATTCGTTTCTATTGACTACTGATGATGAACAGAGTCCGTCGGAACTAATCTATGAAATTCTCCTTGATGCAAACTACTGAAAACTGACACTCAATAGTACAGAGCTACATGTTGGTGATACCTTTACGCAGCAGGATGTTAATGACGGTAAGGTAGAGTTTTTACACGGTGGAGATGAGACCGAAACTACCGATTCGATAGCGTTAAGGGTGGATGACGGGGCAGGGTCGGTCACTCCATTCACATTCTCTATCACAATAAAATTGCTCAACGATGCACCGGTAGTCAGTAGTTTAGAGTCCACAGTCTTAGAATATGTTGAAGGCGACGGCGCTGTTCCGCTATCGAATACGATTTCCGTTTCGGATGCAGATGATGTTCAGCTGAATTCAGCAGTGGCGAAAGTATCTTCTGGATATCAGAGCGGTGAAGACGAGCTGGTATTTACAGATACTTCGCCAATCAGCGGTGATTTTGATAGTTCTCTCGGTGTGTTGACATTAACCGGTACTGCAGATCTGGCAACCTGGCAGAGTGCCTTGCAAAGCATT
>CALHCI010000092.1 GCA_937931165.1 uncultured Granulosicoccaceae bacterium | reverse complement strand
TGCAGCGCCTGCATACCAACCTCGCGCGCTGCAACAATATTCGGCATGCTGTCATCAATAAAACAGACTTCATTAGCATTCAGGCTGTAACGCGACAACACACGCCGAAAAAGCGCTGGGTCGGGTTTGATCAGTTTTTCTTCAGCCGAAATCACAACGCCGTCAAACAGACTGAAATAATCTCTGCTGCGAAGGTAGGCGGCATTTTCATTGGACATATTCGACAACACATACATCGGTATACCGGCCGCTTTCATCAGCTGTAGCAAATCGACAGACGCGGCAATGTCCGTTAATGAATGTCTGATCACATCAAAGCAGCGATGTGCCTCATCAATAGAAAGACTGGATTCGTTACTGATTTTAATTGCTACTTCCGCCTCGGTCGTTAACCCCTGATCAAGACGCAGCCAGTCCGGATGTTCAAGCAGGTTAGTACGAAGGTATTCAGTTTGGGGCGGTGATACTTTGAATGCCGGATAAATCAGTTCAGGCTCCCACTGCACCAGCACATTACCCAGATCCCACAACGCAATCATTGATTTCTCCCGATGACAGTCGCTTCAATCAACGCTTGTCACTTATTTCACCGGCCGCTTTTCGCGCGCCCTGCAGCATAAAGCCATGCTCTGACGAAATATAAAACATACTGACCCCGAGCTTTCTTAAATCATCTACTTTGCCGGTATCAGGAACAAAAGTCATACAACAACATTGGTTGTTATTGACGGCACTGCCTACACGTTGCATTGCCTGTAACACCTCAGGGTGATTCAAGTCACTGACACCAAGACACACGGCAAGATCAGCAGGGCCGACAAACAACCCATCAATGCCGTCAATAGCAGCCATCTCTTCACAAAGCGCAACACCTTCCGGCTCTTCGATTTGCGCTATCACTACCGTTTCATCGATGCTCTGGTTAAGCAGATCCGGCATCTTGCGGGTAGTAAAACCTGCCCAGCGTGTTGACCCCGCATACCCCCGACCACCATGACCAAAGCGCCCCCATGTGGCGATATCACGAGCTTTTTGCAGTGTATCAACATGAGGCACAACGACCCCGGTGGCACCTGAGTCGAGTGCCTGCAGAATCTCGTGCCGCGCACCTGAAGCAACACGCACCAATGCCGGCAAGTTGTGCGCTCTGGCAAGCGCCAGGCAGGCGTCCAGTCTGGCGCGGTCAAAAGGTGCGTGCTCGGCATCGAGGCAGATAAAATCAAGCCCGGCGCTCGCCAGTACCTCAACCAGTTCGTACGCAGGTGTTTTTAGAAAGGTACCGGCCAGAAGCTGTTGCTGCTGCATCCGTTGTCTTAATGATTGTTTCATCGTTTACCTTTTTCCTAACCCAGAACATCCGGGTTAATCAGCCTTTCACGGGTCAGATTGCCGTCGAAAGCATCGAGAATATTCTGCGCCGAAAATGTCGCCATCCGACTCAGACTTTCAGCGGTACCAGCGGCGTTGTGCGGTGTCAGTACGGAACGCGGCAGATTTAGCAACGGGTTATCGGGCGCCGGAGGTTCAATTTCAAAAACATCTGCACCGGTAGCGGCAATCTGTTTTTGATGGATGGCATCAGCGAGTGCGGTTTCATTAACCACACCCCCTCTGGCACAGTTTATAACAATAGCGTGCGACGGCAGTGCGGCGAACTCGGCAGCGCCAATCATGCCGTGTGTGCTGTTATCGAGTGGTACATGGACCGTCAGGTAGTCAGTAACCGGCAGCAACGTGGTGAAATCTTCAACCGTCTCTACACCTATTTTCGCTGCATATTCGTGGTCCAGGGCAATATCGGCAACAGTTACCCGCATACCAAATGCCTTGCACACAGGAGCCAGTCGTTTGCCAATACGTCCGAACCCGACAATCAGAACGTGCTTGCCGTGCAACTCGCTGGTGAAATGCTGACTACGCTCTGAAAATCGTCCGCTGCGGGTGATCTCATCGTATTGAAAGGCACGTTTGTTCAGCGCCAGCATCATCATCAGGACATGCTCAACAACCGATACTGTGTTTGAGTCTGTGGCAATTGCCACCGGAATTGAACGATCTGAGCAGTGCTGTACAGCAATGTTGTCGCAGCCAACGCCATGTCGTGACACCACTTCAAGCTGTTGGGCGCTTTCAAGGTCTTGTGCTGTCAAAGTCATGGTTCGCACAAGAATAGCCTGCGCACCGGGTATTTCTGCAAGCACACGATTTTTGTCGCCGTCAGCGTAAACGGCATTGATATCCTTGCGTGCCGATAATAGTGCCATGCCGTGCTCATGCAGCTTTTCGGTAACCACCACCTTTTTCAATGCGTTATCTCCCATCGGTTTAACGCTGATTGTCGTTGATTGACCCGGCCGACACCAGCTGACAAGATCATCATTCCATTTGCCGGACAGCACTACCATGACACACTACACTGAGGAAGACCTGTTAACACTGCAACAGTGGGATACCCCAACGATTTGCAACGGATTGGAAATTATCTGTCCGGAACGCAGAGCCTACGGTTTTACCACCGAACCGCTGGTTTGTCTCGACCCTTCACTGCCGCCGGTAATCGGCTATGCCAGAACCGCGACTATCCGCGCTGCGGTACCATCGACCGGCAACGAAGCAGACGATAAAACCCTGCGACTCAACTATTACGAATACGTTGCCAAAGGTGTAAAGGACAATCCTCAACCCGACAGCAGTCCATCCATTGTGGTGATTGAAGATCTCGACAGCACTCCGGGGTTCGGTGCGTTCTGGGGTGAAGTCAACACCAACATTCATCTCGGTCTGGGTGCGAAGGGTTGTGTAACCAACGGCTCAATGAGAGACCTGACGGATTCGGCTGCCGGCTTCCAGTTACTTGCCGGTCAGGTCGGGCCAAGCCATGCCTATGTTCATCTGGTGGACTTTGCCAGCACGGTGACGGTAAACAACATGACGGTCTCGGACGGTGACATCATCCATATGGATCAGCATGGCGCAGTGGTGGTACCACCTGAAGCAGTGATCGCACTACCGGGTGCGATAGAACTGATCAGTAAGCGCGAAGCAGTCATTATCGGTGCGGCCCAATCCACCGATTTCAGCTTTGAAAAGCTGCGTGATGCGATGGCAGGTGCTACCGAAATTCACTAAGAGATATCGGATTATGCGGTCAACACGTTGTCTTGTATATCTCACCCTGTGCTGCACAGTTGCAATCACTGCCTGTGCAGGCGGGGAATCATTCGCCACCCGTCCGGGCTTCACGCAGTATTTTAACCTATACCCGCCACACCCCGAACCACCTGATAAACAGCAATTCGCCCTGTTAGAGCAATACCGCCCAAGAATTTATTTACACCACAATCAACAAGGACCCGTCGACTTTTATCAACAGTATATTAACAACGGTGAGCTTGAAGTTGCCGGCCGCACAATAGATCAGCCACTGACCCGACAGCTCCTTAATCGCTATACGGATAACCCTGATGCACTGTTTACCTATAAAGGAGCGGCAGAACCCGGCGGGCCAGCCGTGGTATATGCACGGTTCGACAAGGACACACTTACCTATCAACAAACCAGCTATCCATTACAGTTTCTAACCTACAATCTCACGTTTCCAACCAGCGGCATGCTGGTCAGTCCGGGTAGATTCAATACCGCCCTATTGAGTATTGCGGGTGATCTGACCGACTGGCATCAGCTCGATCACTATGTCGGGTTAAGTATTGCACTGTATAAAAAACGCCCTGTCGCCGTCATGTTGCAACAGCACAATTATCAAACCACTTATGTTTTTAATGAGGGGTTCACGCTACCGGCAGATAATCGCATTAAAATCGATATTGCCATACGTTCGAACGAAGTCTACCTGCATAACAGCGATAAAGTAGAACATCCCGCCGTATCGTTTATTACTAAAGATAATATCGCTTTTCTTATGACCGGTAACGATAAGCCTTTTATGGCCGGTTTTGATGTCACTCATGGTGAAAAAGAGATTGACTATCGACTGGAGACGTTACCGCAAACTGACGCGTTTTATCAGTTTAAGGGGCGACTTGGCGAATCCCGACTGTTACCCGGCAGGGACGGTCCACCAGGTGCCGACTATGCAACGTTGCCTGGATTAATGCCGCGTGCTATTCGGCTGGTTACGGGCTTTAGAACAGAATCACAACCACGTGAAACTGAAAAAATTGCCGCACTGTTTAATGCTGAGTCATTTACCATCAATGCAGAGGCAATAGAGACTTACACTCAGGATTTTCTTGACGCGTTATCACTGCCGGAAGACTAACGGCTATCGGTGTGGATGGCGTGGATGGACCTTGGGGGAGAATAGATATTTTTTAATCACCTGCAGATAACTGCGGTAATAATAGCCACCATTACGCTCGAGAATCTGCCTTGAGGATTGCCGCCACACCTGTGGAAGCCGATACCAGGGCAACGCCGGTTTTTCATGATGGAGTGCGTGCAGGTTGTTATTCAAAAACAGCAGCCCCATGATTTTGCCACTTTTGACGACCACGGTTCGTCTGGCGGGCGACATATCAGTTTGATGTTCAAGGAAGGAACGCAGCATTGTCAGCGACATACCCGGGTAGGCAAATAACAAAATATATTCGTACAGCGGAATCTCAACATACCGAAGCCACAACAGCATCAGCACGACAGAAATAAAGTGCCTGAACCAGGCCGCCAGATAACTGGTATCTTCTCGCACCAGGCGTTTAATTTCATCACGCCACAGCGTTACACACGCCCACAACGGACCTAGCAGTAATCGTCCGCCTACGGTATTTCGCAGTACATATCCTGCACGTTGCCAGGCTGCCAACGTCTCCCATTTGTTGCGGGATACAAAGTACGATTCCGGATCTTCGAATGGATCGGTGATGCAGTCATCTTCATGGTGCTTAAGATGAGAATCACGATAAATGTCATAAGGCAGCCATAGCCACAAGGACGGGAAAATCAGAATCTCGTTGATCTGACGGTTTCGAGTCGGGTGCCCGTGAATCGCCTCGTGCTGCAAAGACCCGTGCAAAGCAACAACAAACGCACCAATGACCAGTACTATCCACCACGGTAAATGATGATAAAAGAGACAAACCAGAGTAAAAACCGCGTAGTTGATCGCGACCAGAAGAACAGTCTGCCACTCAACCGGCGGTATTTTTTGATTATCCATAGAGACCCGAAAAGGTTGCACCACAACACTTTCTGCAGCAACACCATCGACTGCGTTTGTTACACTCACTACCTATGCAAGACTCACGCAGAATACCGTTTAAATCAGGCGTTGGTTGTACCGAATGCGCCCAAAACAGACACCTGCTAAATGAATAAAAACAATGCCGCTGGCTGGCAGCAACTGGTCACTGAGGCAACCGGATGCAGTAATCCCGAAAAGCTCGACACCGTACAATCGCTATGGAGTGGCTTTGGCTCTGTTTTTCGCGTTGCCACCGACAACCAAACAATGATAATCAAGCACGTCAACCCGGTCGTTGATAGCAATCACCCGAGAGGCTGGCACAGCGATTTTGCAACGCAAAGAAAGCTCAAATCCTACGATATAGAGACCCACTGGTATAAACACCTGAGCAATCAGTGCCATTCAGATTGTCGCGTTGCTAAGTATTTCGGCAGCCGGAAAGACGGCATGCAGCACTGGTTACTGATTGAAGATCTCGATGCCGCAGGCTACCCGTTAAGATATCAGTCACTGAATTTCCAGCAGGCAACGACATGCCTCGACTGGCTGGCGAACTTTCATGCGGTATTTATGAATGCGAATACCGATTGTGTCTGGCAGACCGGCAGTTACTGGCATCTGGCCACCAGACCGGATGAGTTCGAGGCCATGCAGGACGGGCCACTAAAGCAAAATGCCCATCGTATTGACCAGATCCTTAATCGCTGTAGGCACCAGACGCTGATTCACGGTGATGCAAAAGTAGCCAACTTTTGCTTCAGCGAGCAACACGCGGTGTCAGCGGTGGACTTTCAATATATTGGCGGCGGCTGTGGAATGAAGGATGTAGCTTATTTTATCGGCAGTTGTTTTAGCGAAGACGAGTGCAGCGAATTTGCTGAAGATCTGCTCGATCACTACTTTGCCACACTTGAATCAGCTATTTTGAAGACATCACAACATAGCGATACAAACGAATTACTGCAGGAGTGGCGTGCGTTATATCCACTGGCATGGACAGATTTCTATCGCTTTTTAAACGGCTGGATGCCCACGCACAAAAAAATTCATCGCTACACCAAACTGCTGGCCGAACAGACATTTGACAGTCTGTCGGCATTTTAGCCGGGGATTATTCCTGATCTTCTATCGCGGCAAGCTGCTCGTCTGCTTTGTCGAACCAGATACGTGAAACATAGTTATCTTTTGGCCAGCGCATCTCGAACATATCAACCTGTACACCGGTATGGCGTTCCCGCAAAGAAACAAAAATCTCTTCAGACTTTTCAAGGTTACCAAGCTCGTACTCAGCCAGTCCCTGACTGTAAAGTGCGGTATCGTAGTAATTGCTGTCAGGATACTGATCAACAACCGTCTGCATTATTGCGATTGATTCTTCGAAATTGTTTTGATCAACCATTTTAATATAGCCGAGCATATACTGGGCGTCGTCGATCAGGTAACTGTCACTGTATTCTGTGATTAGCTGATTCAACGCATTGACCGATCCGTCAATGTCACCATCATCGCGGTGATTGAGTGCTGATTTGTACAGATTAAAATCTTTACCTACGCCATAAACATCGGCTTCTTCAAGCAGCGACAGTTTAATCATGGCACGCGCTTTATTATCGGTGGTAGAACCGTCATTCAAATAGTCACGGTATTCCTGCGCTGCAGCAACCGTGTCACCAGAGTCTTCAAGTTCACGTGCGTGATAATATTGCGCTTCTATCAGATTTGACCCGGTACCTTCAATGATACTGTAGTCAATATCGAGAGATGCGGTGCGCTGACCTTCTCCTACCGGAGCAAAGGCAACATCGAGTGTAAGTTTATCACCCGGTTCAAGCGTGATGCCTTCTTCAACAGCTACCTTGAAATCTTCCGGAAACTCACCGCCGACTGACACACTGTTAATCGGGTAAGTATCGACTCCGACATTTTTCAGCTCAATTACCTGTGGCGTTTCAGAACCCACATCCTGAACACCAAAACGGTAGTCTGAAAGAGACACTTCCAGCCCTACCACATCTCCATCACTTTCGCGTTTGGCGTCGCTTTCTTCTTCCGCTTCACAACCCGCGATCAACAATGCGGTCAGTAAACACAGACCCGCGTGTTTTCTGAGACCGTAAGTGACTTTGTGTTTAGTATTATTGTTTTTCATCACTGAACATTTCCCCTGCCGCAACTCACACTCACTTCCGAACCGCTACTACGCTGTCTTTGTTGACTGATCACCTGAGTCAGTGATGAAGTAATCGAGTGCAATCTTGCAATTGGTCAGAGAAGTATCGAGCTCTGCAGCATTTGCTGCCGGCTGCTGGCGAAGGGATTCAATTTGTTCCATTTCATTTTTGGCTGTCGCCACATGACGATTAATGCTTTTGACCGCACTGGCAAGCGCCTGAGTGATCTCACCAAATTCTTCGTCATCTGAAGCACGCATTCTGACATTTAGCTTGCCTTCGCCAATCTCACGCAGTGCGCGTTTAACAGCCAGTAGCGGTGTGCCGAGTTTACGAATGATGTAAATACTGATCATGCTGGTCACAATGACATTCATTACCAACATCATCGCAATCCAGCGCCCTAGCACACTGGCAAGGCTCGGTATTTGTTCGTTCAGCATGCCCATGTCCTCAGACACGAACAGCATGGGCGCCTGGCCAGACACCAGTTGACCCAGCATGTGGTGATAGAACAGACCCAGCATGACGGTGGTGAGCACCAAATACAGGGTCGCGAAGGCAATTACCCGGCGAATTTCACGGGCTTGAAACGTCTTGTCTCTGAGCAGTGCAAGCGGAAAGAACGAATCGGATGAACGGGTCATGTCGGCAACTCTTCATGAATTACAGGATATTCCTACTGTTGCGACGACCTTCAGCACAACTTAACGCATCAGCGAGAGGAACCCGGGATAATTCCGAATCGAGCACATATTCACACAAAGAATGCCAGAAGAATGGCGGAAGAGCGTGGGAGTCGAACCCACCAGACACGTCTGACGCGTCTCACCGGATTTGAAATCCGGACCCGTCACCGGATCGGGTCGCTCTTCCCGGATTAAATAGTAAACAGACCAGAAACTGCCGCAGTCAGATTACCACAATTTCGGGCTCTGCCCGCTGTGTGAGCAAGCGAGCTCCATGCTCGCAAATAACAATATTTTCCTCGTGTACCATCATCCGACCATCGCCGTAGGCAAGCCCAGGTTCGAGCGTCATTACCATGCCAGGTTGCATCACTGTTTGATCATAGGCGGTAATCGACGGTGATTCAGTCAGCTGCATACCCAGACCGTGACCCATTCTGCCAACACTGCTCGAAGCCGATTCAGCCCGCGGGTCCAGCACTTTTTGCATCGCATGAAACAAATCAGCGCAGGTGACTCCGGGACGTGCAAGCGCAAGCGCTGCGTCAACAGACTCATGTGTGATGCGGTAAGCATCAGCCGTTTGTTGGTCCACCCGGGAGAAAGCAAAGTTCCGGTCAAAATCACAAAAATATCCGTCTACCACACAGCCGGTGTCCAGAATCAGGATATCGCCGTCAGCAATTTTATGCTCACCGGGTGGTGCGATGATGTCATCGTAGCCTGCAGCACACGCTGCACCGACTAAAAAACTGACATCGTCCACACCGTGGTCCATGCACTTAAGCTTAAAGCGCTGAAAAAGTGATCGCTCGGTCATCCCGGTGCGGGCCCATTGCGGCAGCCCGGCAAAGGCACGACCGGCCGCCTGGCACGCGGCAGAAATTTTCAGAATTTCAGCCGCAGACTTTACCTGCCGTTGCGCCTGCACCATATCGGTAACATCAACAATGCTGTAGTCAGCGAGATTAGCGCAAAGCCTTTTATAGTCAGCCAGCGGCATGCGCAAGCACGACTCACGTCCCTGCAACAAACCGAGCCTGGCCCGGTTCCCCGCAAGTTCGATAATAGTATCAGTCAGCAGCGACACGCCATCGTCTGTTTCTGCCGGCGCTGACCAACAGCGAATATCCTGCACCCAGGTCTGAGACATCAGGGTTTCCCCGATAGACGGGATTACCGCCACCGGTGCACCGGTTTGTGCAAGGAGTAAAAACCACGGGCGGGTAGGACTTTGCCAGAACTGGGTGAAAAACCCGCTGTAGTATCGAACTTCCGGCTCAGTGGTAAAAAGCACAATATCTACATCTTGTGCCAACATCTGTTGTTGCAGATGATCGGTACGCTGAATAAATTCTTCGGTGGTAAAGCCTCGTTGAATTATTTCAGGGTCTGTGATCTGTGTAACCATAGAATATCCCTACCTCGCGTTATACCGATTCAAGCAGGGTACGATAAACCTCGGGGTCTGTGGCGCCCTCACAACCCAACAGCAATACCCGACTGGTTTTGTCTATTTCAAATTCGCGCCGGGCGTCATCGCTGTTGCAGATGGCCATCAACGCCAGCGCACCCGGTACCGCGCACTCACCGGCTTCAATGTTGCCACCTCCCATTTCACCATTGGCAAACAGTTGCATGGCACTGGCTACTTCGTTGTCTGACAACGTTACCACCTGATCGAGGCATCCCTGCATCACCTGCCAGGCGAGCGCCGATACTTCACCGCACGACAATCCCGCCATCACGGTTTCAACATCAATACTGACTGTTTGCGGCTGCCCGGCTTTAACACTTTTAAGCCAGCAATCAGCATGTTCCGATTCAACCACAATAAAGCGTGGTCGTTGCGCACCGGTTTCCATCCATAGACGTGCGCATATTGCCGCTGCCAGTCCGCCGACCCCGGCCTGCACAAACACATGGGTAATTGATGACTGTGTCTGTTGAATGATTTCACTGCCCATCACCGTGTATCCTGCCATCACATTGCGTGGTACTTCCATATAGCCTTCATACGAAGTGTCAGAGACGACAAACCACCCGTTTTTGGAAGACTCTTCGGCACACTGGCGTACTGAGTCATCATAGTCACCATCAATACGCACGACCTCGGCACCATAGGCTTCCATGGCTTTTTTCCGACCATCACTGACATCCCGATGAATGTAGATGCGACACTGGCAACCGGCATTTTTTGCACCCCAGGCGACTGAGCGCCCATGATTGCCATCCGTCGCGGTAGTGACCATCATCTCGCGCGTAAACGACTGATAATCACCATTGCGAATATCGCCAAGCACAATCGATTGACTATGCAGGCGTTGATACTCCTGCGCCACCAGACACAATACCGCGTAGGCACCTCCCAACGCCTTAAAACTGCCGAGACCGAATCTTTCCGACTCGTCTTTGTACAACACCTCTGCACAATTAACATGCGTTGCCAGTTTGTTAAGGCTGCGCAACGATGTTGGCTGATACCCCGGCCATGCAGTGATCTCTTTAAACGCAGCCCGCGCCTGTGCTTCGGACAACACGGCTGCGGCTTGTTCAGAGTAGGCAGTGCGCGCTGCGTTGTGACCGGCACGGTCAACCAGCGAGACACCACTCGCTGTACTGCTTGAAATTGACATGAGGCAGATCCCGTCCGTTTATAAGGCCGACATTGTGACACAGGCCTACAACCGACCGATGGTTTGAGTGTGGTACGCCACGCACACCGACACAAAACCGTCGCGCAGACAAGGCATCCACTACGTTTTACCTCGAACTGCACACAAAGCGAGGGCATTGCGTCAATTTTCCCATTCAATCGTCAATGTGGATGGCCGATAGGTTCACTATTGAAGCGCATTGTGCGTTTAACAAATATTTACCAGGTTCCCAGATGCCAAAACCTTCCTTTGGTGGCGCACAGCCAGAGTTCAGCCGCGATGAGCACAAAGAAAAAACCCGCCGCATCACCCGTGACCTGACATTTCTGCAGCGCGAAATCCGTGGAGATTTTGATCAACGGATCAATGACCTCACTAATATTTTGCAAAAATTTAAAGCACTGATGGTCACCGATATTCGCGCGTTAAGTGCCGCGAATGACGCTGACAACATTCCATTGCTGACAAACAAAATCGACGACAGTACGCTGGCTGAATCCGATTTGCTGGAAAGCAGCAACACGGCCGGCAAGCCCGCTGTCAAAACCGACCCGCTCGCGGGCTATCGGGAAACAGCCAGATTTGAGGCGGGTTTATACCAGCTTAACTGTCAGCTTTATCGCTTCCGGCTGGAGCTCGATCAGGAGCTCGAATTTCGCGAGGAGCCACTACACCAGCATTTCAGCGACGATTCAGAGCTGGCGGATGTGTTAAGGCGCATTACCGATAAATCCCAACAAGAAAAAAACACAGACAACTAGTTTTCCCTTCATTGGTTACGTTAGCCGGCTTTGCGGTTAACGTTACCGCCTGTCTTGCAGTGCCTTGCGTATACAGTAAATTGAAGCGATAAAAAAAATAACCGCCGACACAGGTATGCCAATCAAACCGGCATCACTGAGTAATACCACCAGCACTGATGATATAAAAAAGGTTGCCGCACAGATACTGAAAATCAGCGGTTTTGTCTGTTGTTCAAACCGATTCGATGCAGGCCTGTGTGCACCCTGTTCTATAAACTGATGGACCAGCATTGGCATCTGCGGCAACAGACGACCCCACTCCGGTGCATTTTTTCTCATTGCTTTAAGCACTGAAAGCGGACCGGTATTTTCCAGTACCCAACGCTTAAGGATAGGCCGCGCTGTTGCCCATAAGTCGAGTTGCGGATATAGCTGTCGGCCAAGCCCCTCTATGTTAAGCAGCGTTTTTTGCAATAACACCAGTTGCGGTTGTACTTCCATGTTAAAGCGACGCGCCGTCTGAAACAGTCGCAACAACACCTGTCCAAAAGAAATTTCTTCCAATGGTTTTTCAAAGATCGGTTCGCACACTGTGCGAATAGCAGACTCAAACTCCTCTACCCGGGTATCTTCCGGTACCCAGCCGCTGTCGATGTGCAACCTGGCCACTGAATGATAGTCACGTTCAAAAAACGCCAGCAGGTTTTGAGATAAATAGTGCCGATCCTGTTCGGTCAGTGTGCCGACAATGCCGAAGTCCACGGCAATACAGTGCGGGTCCTGAGGATTCTCTGCCGATACAAATATATTGCCGGGGTGCATATCTGCATGGAAAAAATTATCCCGAAACACCTGTGTAAAAAATATATTTACACAGCGTTGTGCCAGTTTTTCAATGTCAACATTGAGATCATTTAACCTGGCAATATCAGAGATTGGCACACCTTGTATTCGTTCGAGTACCAGTACTCTGTCGCGCGTGTAGTCCCAGTACACCTCAGGGATATAGAGATCTGTAGTATCTGCGCAGTTATTACGCATTTGCGTGGCATTGGCAGCCTCGCGCTGCATATCAAGCTCGTCAAAGATAGTTTTTTCGTATTCCCTGACCACTTCTCTCGGACGCATGCGTACCCCGTCTTTCCAGAACCAGGTCATCATTAACGCCAGCAGATGCATTAATGAAATATCACGTTCAATGGTTTCTTCTATACCCGGTCGCAGTATTTTTACCACGACCGGCTCACCACTATTCAGCACAGCAGCATGTACCTGTGCAATTGATGCTGCTGCCAGCGGTTCTGTCTCAAAGGTTTTAAACAGTGTGCCGACAGGTTGCTGCAGTGATTCTTCAACAATGGTGGTGGCGATGTGTGAATCAAACGGCGCAACACTGTCTTGCAACAAGGCAAGTTGATCCGAAATATCGTCAGGTAACAAATCACGCCGGGTGGATAGCATTTGCCCGAACTTCACAAACACCGGGCCAAGCTCCTCGAGCGCCTTACGCAATCGAACACCACGCGCTAAAGAACGGGTAGTTTTATAGCGCAGACGAGCTGGCCAGCAGCGACACAGTAAACGAAAGCTTGCAGATGAAGTCAGATCGTAGATCAGTTCATCAATCGCATATTTAAAAAACACCCGCTGAATAGTCAGCAGACGTGATACTCGCGATAACACTACCAGTAGCCTGATGTAGTCATGTCACTGATCATCACTTTGACCAGTGACAGCTGATTTGTTTTGCAGCGATTCAAATCTACGTACCAGCAGCACTACCCGGTCTCTGAGATCGTCAACATCATTACTGAACGATTCCAGTTCCCAATCGTGGGGAAGATGACCGGTTTCATCACGCAGGTAGTCGGCAGTGTTGCTTTGCATACTGTCACGCGAGCGTGTGGTAAACCTTTGTATACCCCTTGCTATATTACCCAACTGATGTGCAACAGCATCACCGGTTATTTTTGAAAAATGTTCTTCCCAGTCGATATCAATTTGTTGCAACATGCGGCTGACCTGCTGCGCTAACTCGACATCACCGGATATTTCGACACTGGAGTTTGATACATCACCACCGCCGGCCAGCGACAACATTGAGAACGGCGGGCCTGCAATTGTTGCATCAGGTTCGGCCGCAAAATCCTCAAGCACTTCGACGCGGTCACTGTGAAACATTAAATAAATATCGAGATCGAGCGTGGTAATTTTCAGCTGCAAAAGCTTGTGCTGCAACTTGTTAAGCCGCCGTTGTGAATCTTCATCAAGCGATACCAGGCGATTAAATCCGCCTTGCAACGCTAATGCAAAAGGTACAGGTAGCTTCATGGTTTATCTGTTAGAGCGCTGTATTGCTTAAGCCTAAAGCTTAAAACCCTTATGTAATGCAACCACACCACCAGTCATATTCTGATAGTCACAGCGTTCAAAGCCTGTCTGTTGCATCATTTCCATCAGGGTCTGTTGATCGGGGTGCTTGCGAATAGATTCTGCCAGGTAGCGATAACTCTCCGAGTCACCGGCAACGAGCTTGCCCAGCGCAGGCAGTGCGGTAAACGAATAAGTATCATAGGCCTTGCTCAGCAATGGCAGTACCGGTTTTGAAAACTCCAGGACCAGCAACCGGCCACCGGGTCGCAACACACTGAACATAGATTCAAGTGCGCGCTGTTTGTCAGTCACATTGCGCAACCCAAACGCCATGGTAATGCAGTCAAAGCTGCCTTGTTTAAATGGCAATTGCTCGGCATCTGCCAGTGTGTAATGCAGGTTGTTGACAATACCCCGGTCAATCATACGATCACGACCGACGCTTACCATTGACTCGTTTATGTCGGCAAGTACAACGCGCCCGGTGTCTCCGGCACGTTCACTGAGTTTCATTGCCAGATCACCGGTACCACCGGCCAGATCCAGTACGGAATGGCCCGCTCTGACACCGGTCTGGTTGATCGTGATGCGTTTCCACAGGCGGTGAATGCCCAGTGACATCAGATCATTCATGACATCGTAGCGCTCGGCTACCGAATCGAATACCGCACCGACCAGTGCCTTCTTTTCGTGCTTATCGACGGTCTGGTAACCGAAGTGGGTTTTATCGTTCACGAAAGCCTCGCTTTCCGTCTGTACTGGAGTGACAACGGATCAGATGGGTGACAACCGGTAATACGTGCGGCTACTGTTTTGGTCCGCTGGCGCGTTGTTTTCGTTGGTGACCGGCCGCGGCAAGTTTGTCCAGATAGACTTGCCAGTTATGTTCGTAATTGACACCGAGACCGTGCAGGTATTGCCAGGTAAAAATGCCTGAGTCATGACCATCGTCAAAGGCTATTTTGATCGCATAGTTGCCCGACGGTGTGATCTGCTCTATGCCAACATCTTCCTTGCCAAGTTGCAAAACCTCCTGCCCCGGTCCATGCCCCTGAACTTCAGCAGAGGGGGAATGCACACGCAGGTATTCACAGGTCAGATTGCACTCGAATCCATCATCAAAATGCAGCTCGAGTACCCGGCTTCGCTGGTGTAATTTTATTTCGGTGGGTCTGGCGGTTTTATCAGACATGGTTGTGCACTTGGTTTTTTAAGACAGACTACAGGATGTACCGACTCAGGTCTTCATCCTGCGCAAGATCGGCGAGATATTTATCGACGTAAGCCGCATCGACAGAAATTTCGCTGCCTGATGCATCTGCGGCATCAAACGAGGCATCGTCGAGCAATCTTTCCAGCACCGTATGCAGTCGCCGGGCACCGATATTTTCGGTTTTCTCGTTGACCTGCCAGGCAACTTCGGCAATGCGTTTGATGCCGTCTTCGGTAAACGAAAGCCGCACGTTTTCGGTACCCAACAGCGCTTCGTATTGCAGGGTTAACGAGGCATCCGGCTCGGTCAGAATTCGTTCAAAGTCTTCGACCGACAGTGCCTTGAGTTCTACCCTGATCGGCAGCCGCCCCTGCAGTTCCGGAATCAGGTCAGACGGTTTGGTCAGATGAAACGCACCGGAAGCAATAAATAGAATATGGTCGGTTTTTACCGTGCCGTACTTGGTGCTGACAGTACAGCCTTCCACTAGTGGTAACAGATCACGCTGTACACCCTCGCGACTGACATCTGCACTGCCGCCGCCGCGCGAGTCACTGCGTCTGGTAACTTTGTCTATTTCATCGAGAAAAACAATGCCGTTTTGTTCAACGTTTTCCACCGCAAGTTGTTTGAGGTCGTCTTCGTTAACCATCTTCGATGCTTCTTCATCGGTCAGCAATTGCAGTGCCTCGGCAATTTTTACCTCGCGGGTCTGCTTTTTATCACGTCCCATGTTTTGAAACATACCCTGAAGCTGTTGCGTCATTTCCTCCATGCCGGGAGGGGCCATAATCTCTACGCCAACACCGGTGGCACTGACTTCAATTTCGATGTCTTTGTCATTCAGTTTGCCTTCGCGCAGCATTTTGCGAAACTTCTGCCGCGTCGATGACTCTTCCTCAGTGGCACCGGCGGCAGGCCGCAGCAGGATATCGAGAATTTTTTCTTCAGCGGCATCTTCAGCGCGATGACGCACTTTTTCCATTTCAGCCTCACGTGTTTGCTTTATCGATGCGTCAACCAGATCGCGCACTATCGATTCAACATCGCGCCCGACATAACCAACCTCGGTAAATTTGGTCGCTTCGATTTTAATAAAAGGCGCGTTGGCAAGCTTGGCCAGGCGTCTGGATATTTCGGTTTTACCGACGCCGGTCGGGCCGATCATCAAAATATTTTTTGGCGTGATCTCATTGCGCAGATTTTCATCAACCTGCTGTCGACGCCAGCGATTACGCAGCGCAATAGCAACTGCTCGTTTGGCATCTTTCTGTCCGATAATATGTTTGTCGAGTTCCTGAACGATCTCGCGCGGAGTCATGGTAGACATCAGTTTGAACCAGTTGTCGGTAGTAGTGTTGGCGGTCGGCGGCTGTCTTTGGCGAAGGGAAATTCGCTAAATATCCAGCGATTCGACGGTCAGATTGCCATTAGTGTAAATACAGATATCCGCGGCAATATTGAGGCTGTTGGTGACGATATCTGTGGCGCTGAGTTCAGTGTGTTCGAGCAAAGCCCGGGCAGAGGCTTTGGCAAAATCGCCGCCTGAACCTATCGCTATTAATCCGTGCTCGGGTTCGATCACATCACCATTACCGGAAATCACCAGTGAATTGGTTTTGTCGGCAACCGCCAGCAGGGCTTCCAGCCTGCGCAGCATACGGTCGGTTCGCCAGTCTTTGGCCATTTCAACGGCAGCGCGGGTCAGATTGCCGCCGTATTCTTCGAGCTTGCCTTCAAAACGTTCAAACAACGTAAAAGCATCAGCGGTGCCGCCGGCAAATCCGGCCAGTACCTGATCTTTGTACAACCGCCGAACCTTGCGGGCGTTGCCCTTCATGATCGCGTTGCCGAGCGTCACCTGACCATCGCCACCAATGACAACCTCGTTTTCCCGGCGAACAGAGACGATAGTAGTACCGCGATATTGTTGCAAAAGTGTTCTCCGACTGTAACCCGCGCGAGTTTGCACTACACTTTACACAGTGCTGATATGCGCTTGGCAGGATGCGAAAATTATTTGCCGCCAGATTGGCAGCCCGTTTACAACGTGACCGTACAGACCCACACCTGTAGGCACTTTAAAAATGTGGGAATCAATGGGTAAAGTTCAAGATACGATCAGCCGAATCGCGCGTCGCCACAAGCCAAATGCAACACCGCCGATTGCGCTGATTGTACCGTCGCAGCAACCACCAACCAAGCAAAGTTTCCCGACTTCATACGGCGCTGTGGCGAACTGGCTGGCAAAGCAAAGCACGGCCGGACAACAGACGCAGATTATTGGTCTGACCCGGGCACTGCAGCACAGTAACCGGTTGCAGAACGACGCCGCAGAACGGCTTAAAATAACCGCGCTGTTTGCCACCCAGGTCAATGCGGTAAAACCAATGCTTAACCGGCAGTACATCGGTGCAGACCTGCCCTACACCAGCGATGCCCAAAATGCCTTCGAAAGCGCTGCAACACTGCTGCAGGAATTATCTTACGGCTACAAAATAGTACTGATTGACGTGTTGCTCAGGCGCAGCAATCTGCATCGACTCGACCGTATCCATGCGTTGTATTTTGCCATGCAGTCAATGGCAGAATGCGGCTTGCGATATTCACAGTCCTATCTGCCGTGGCCGGAAAAATACTGGCGTGACATCAACACCCTGTACTGGTTTGCCGAGAAAGAAAATGCAATCGACGAAACGGTTGGCCCGGCCACCGGTAAAGGCAACCTGTTTCCGGCAACTATTCGCACACTGTATGCGACGATCGCCATGTTTCACCTGAGCAATAACGATCACCTGCCGGCAAATCTAATGGAGCAACTGCTTGCCCGATTGTCGCAACAGACCCACTTGTTACCGGTGGATCATCAGGCACCTGAAGCCGTCAACTCAAGCTTGTACAGCGTCGCCATCAATTCAGCTAATCCACCTGCAGAGCACCGTTACTGCAACTACGCTACAGAAGACCAAATACGCTATCTGCAGTTACAGCCTATTTGCGATTCACTGCTCAACATGCCCGCCGAGCAATCAAGTGATGACCACACGCTGTCTCGAACACAGCTGCAGAAAATTCTTTTCATTTGGTCGAAAAAAACCAAGCGTCGTTCCGCACGTGCCATCAGCAATGTGCCGGTTACCGTAGAAACCGGGCTAAAAGACATCTATGCGCTATACCAGCAGCAGTCAAGCCGTCAGCCCATCACCGGCCGGACACAATGGACACTGATCAATCGAAGTGACAACGGTTTTTGTTTACGCGGTAGCACAAGAGACAATCACCGGCTACAGATTGGCCAGTTGATCACCAGTAATATTCCGGAAACCGGCCTTGAATTTCGCTACCTGCATACCGGAATCATCCGCTGGATTAAAAACAATCAGCAGGACGACTTACAGATTGGCGTTGAACTCGTCGGTACCAACGTGCAACCCGTGCTCGGTGAAAAGGTCACTCAGAGCAGTCGCTCTTATGAGCCACGTTTTGAAGCACTGACTTGCGAGATCGGTACAGAAGGTTTCTCCACCACTCTTCTGCTGTTGCCTGCCGGTCAGTATAGACTTGGGGATGTTTTAAAGGTTTATCCATCCGCTCAAAGTGACATATGCAGCCGGTTTAAGCTATCCGAAACTATCAGTCTGGATGGCAGGTTTGATTGCTTTAGAATTAATGCTGTGGCGACTGATAAAAACAATGAATCAGAGGCGCTGACCAAACCGGTTTATTAATACCAGCGGGAACTGCGGTTAGTCGTTTTCTGCACTATTTTTTTGGCATTTTGGCCTGAGGTTTAGCTTGCGCCCGAGGATGAGCACGTTCATACACACGTGCCAGGTGCTGAAAATCAAGATGTGTATATACCTGGGTACTACTGATATCTGCATGGCCGAGCAGTTCCTGAACTGCCCGTAAATCACCACTCGACTCGAGCATATGACTGGCAAATGAATGCCGGAGCAGGTGCGGATAGACGTTGTGCGCAATGCCGGTTTTTTTAGCCAGTGACTTCAGTCGCTGCTGTATGCTTCTGTTAGAGATTCGTCGGCCACGCTGGCTAACAAAAAGCGCCTGCTCTTCAAGGTTGCCCTGCAACATCTCGGCACGGCGGTTTGACCACGCCGCCACTGCTTTTAAGGCATGTTTGCCGACGGGTAAAATACGGGTTTTGTTGCCCTTGCCCACCACACTCATCTGACCCGTTTTGCGATCGATACTCTCGATATCAAGTTGTACTACTTCTGACAAACGCAAACCTGAAGAGTAGATCAACTCAAAAATTGCACGGTCTCTAAGTAACAACAGATCGTTACT
Organism: uncultured Granulosicoccaceae bacterium; assembly: GCA_937931165.1. Lineage (GTDB taxonomy): Bacteria > Pseudomonadota > Gammaproteobacteria > Granulosicoccales > Granulosicoccaceae. The sequence goes on along the minus strand of CALHCI010000092.1, from coordinate 3,980 downwards.
TTCAAGTGCAAATAATCGCTGAATATCCTCTATTTGCAGCGTTTCCGGTAAACCTCGTTCATCTTTTGGAGCCGGTACTTCCGCCACCGGATTCACTTCAATACGCTTTTGCCTGATCAGGTAAGTGTATAAGGACCGTACCGACGACAAACGCCTGGCCAGACTGCGTCCGGACAACCCTTCAGCATGTTGTGTGGCAATGACCTTGCGCATGTTAAATGCGTTGGCACCGGACCAGTCAGCCACACTGAGTTGAAGCAAGCCTTCTGCAACACGCTGAAGATCACGACGATAATTCTTTACTGTATGTGAAGAGTACCGCCTTTGAACGGTCAGGTACTCGCAGAACTCGTCGATAGTTTCATCAAAATCTACTGCCAGAGTTGCAGTCACCTTGCCGGCAACCTGTCAGTTATAGAACACCGCCAGGCGGGCGCTTAGCAATGCGCCAAAACGCTGCAAAAAATCAGTAGCCATGTGAGGTGCAAATCGTGACTTATCTTCACTGGCCAATGCCAGGTAGCCCATATTGAATACGCTTTGATCCGGTGTGGTGTGCGAAAGTTTTATGATCGCTACCGACTTAACGTTAAGTGTCGTTGCAGGGAAAAAACGCTCGATACGATCTTGTGTGGCGTGACCGCAGTAAACATCTTTACGGATATGCAAATCTGCAACAGTCGAAGAAAAACCGGCGTCAGTCACGATCACTTCTTCGCATGATTCGTCAATACAAAGATCAACTACTTCATTGCGGGCAATAATGGTTCGGACATCTTCACACTGAAGTTTTTCTGACAAAGTCTCTTTAGTGAGTTCAAATACTTCAACAATCGAATCTGCTGCAATAAGACCCACCGAATAGTCGTGCAGTAAATCAGCCAGGTAGTCGTTGCGATGAGCGACTTCTACAATTTCACCCAGCCGCTCGCGAAGATCATCATATTGTTCACGGTGCAACGCCAGGCGCTTTTCTACCAGTGAAACAGCACCGCGCTCATAGTGCGGTACCTCGATTTCCAACAGCAGCTGCGAGTGACGTGCAAAAAAATCGGGGCTGTTGCGCAGGTAGTCAACAATTTCTGAATCGAATTCGTGGTAATCGAAGCTTTGCTCTTCGGCCAGCGCTCGTTGTTTATTGCTTATCATTATTCAAGTCTGCCTTCGAAAACGGTTTCACCAGGTCCGGTCATCAAAACCGGTGCCGTGTCATCTGCCCACTGCACCTGCAGATCACCACCTTTCAGATGCACGGTTACGTCTCTGTCCAACACGCCCTGTTTTATCCCCACAGCAACTGCAGCACAGGCGCCAGTGCCGCAGGCAAGGGTTTCACCTACACCGCGCTCATACACACGCAGATGTATTTCAGAACGGCTATCGACCTGCATAAACCCTGCGTTTACGCGGTTCGGAAAACGCTGGTGCGATTCCAGCAGTGGTCCAAGGCGCTCGACGTCTGCGTTTTCAGTCGATACAACCTGTAACACCACATGCGGATTACCCACCGCAACAGCGCCTACATTAAGCTGCTCTCCAGCCACCTCTATCGGATAGCTTGTCTGTTTTTTGTCAGCCACAAACGGCACCTGATCCGGTTCGAACACCGGTGGTTCCATCGACACGGTCACCAGGCCATCGTCCTTGACCTTTAACGTCATCAAACCGGTGGATGTCATCACGCGGATGTTGTCGCTGGTAGTAAGCGCCTTATCGGTCACGTAACGGGCAAAACAACGCGCACCATTGCCGCAATTCTCGACTTCGCCACCATCAGCGTTATATATCCGGTAGTTGAATTCCGCCTCGGCACTGGACGGTGGTTCCACCACCAGCAACTGATCGAAACCGATGCCGAATCTACGGTGCGCCAATCTGCTGATTTCTTCGTTAGTCAGCGCCAGAGGCTTCTCTAACGCATTGATTACGATGAAATCATTGCCAATCCCGTGCATTTTGGTGAATTCGATTGGCATTGGTGACGCTGCGATTTCCGGTATTCAAAGTCGGGACTGACCCCTTTCACTGGCGAAGGATGTTAAAGTAAAAAATCACGTTTAACGATTAGATTATTGTTTTTTATACTTTTTGTAAGAATCGTTAAGCAGATGAATCACGTACACCGGTCGCCACAGGCACTCATTAACCGTAGACTAAAACCAGAATTTTTCAGGCGAATGCATGCGGCCCGGTAAACCGTGCAGCCAAGATGGAAGAAATTCAGTGACAAGACGAGGGTAGTCGAAGACCAGTTCGGGGAGAGGTCCCAGAGAGGTCGTTGGATAGTTTTTGGAGGTGGCTTGGAAGTAGTGCGTGCCATGGTGGCGCACCCTCCCCACGCTTAAACGCTGACCCTCCCGCAAGCGGGAGGGTGTGTACGTGCTTTAGCGACAGTCAAACAGTGGGAGTTTTTATCGTGCTCTTTACGATACCCTCGAGAGCGTGAGGGTATGGCGCTGCCTTTTTAGACAGCTTCCGAGCGGCGAGGTGTGTTGATAGGGGTGCGTCGTACGCGGGAATGCCAAATCGTGTGGATTAGCTTTTTAGCACGTGCTCACCGGCAAACAGAGACGCCACCGTCTCACGCTCGCGGATCAAATGAGCCTCTTCACCGTCAATCATTACCTCAGCTGCACGAGGCCGGGAATTGTAATTCGAGCTCATACAAAAACCGTAAGCACCTGTCGACAGCACAGCGAGCAGATCACCATTGTCGAGGCTTAGTGGCCTGTCTTTGCCAAGGAAATCGGCAGATTCACACACCGGCCCCACAATATCATAGGTTTTCGGGGCAGTGCTTTTATCGGTTACCGACACAATGTCCTGCCACGCACTGTAAAGTGCCGGGCGGATCAGATCATTCATTGCGGCATCGACCACTGCAAAATTTTTGTCTTCGCTGTGTTTTAGTGTATTGACGCGGGTCAGCAGCAGACCTGCATTGCCCACAATGCTGCGCCCGGGCTCAACGATGATTTCGTAGTCTCGGTCACCGAGTTCCTCGTACATGGCTTTGGCCCAGCCGGCGAGGTCGAGTGTGGATTCATCTTTATAGCGAATACCCTGACCACCGCCCAAATCAAGATGATGCAGATGAATACCTTCTTGTTCCAGCTGATCGCACAACGACAACAACCGGCTAATCGCATCTTTGTAAGGTGAAATTTCAGTAAGCTGAGAGCCAATGTGGCAATCCATACCCACTACTTTCAGCGCAGGTAATTCTGCAATACGGCGATAAGCGGCATGGGCCTGACCAATTGCTATACCGAATTTGTTGTCTTTTAGTCCTGTTGAGATATACGGATGGGTTTTGGCATCGACATCCGGATTCACCCGCACAGAAACCGGCGCAACAACGCCGTGCGCACCTGCCACCTCTGACAATTGCTCAATCTCGTTGTTCGATTCTATGTTGAAGCAACGAATACCCGCTTCAAGCGCCAGGGCCATTTCACCTGGTGTTTTTCCAACACCGGAAAATACCACCTTACTCATATCGCCACCGGCTGCGCGCACACGCTCAAGTTCACCCCCTGACACAATATCGAAGCCAGAACCCAGTCGAGCCAGCAGATTCAAAATGGCAAGGTTGGAGTTTGCCTTCATTGCATAACAGACCAGATGTGTTCGGTCACCCAGCGCTGCATCAAACGACTGCCATGCCTGTTCTATCGCCGCGCGGGAATAAACAAACAACGGTGTGCCGAATTGTTCGGCAAGTTGTGCGCAGGCTACATTTTCTACAAATAGTTCACCGTCGCGCTTTTCGATTTTTGTCATCAGGATAAATACTAATTGTTGGCCTTCTTTCTGACATCCTCTTCCGATACAGGTATTTCCACCACAACACCTTCCTCATCACCACCAGTTGGTGTGGCTGCCCCATCCGCAGATGGAAGCGTTGGCAGCGTTGGGAAATCGGTGATAATCGTATCGGGCACCGGGGTAATATCTGACAGGTATAAATCGGATTTAAA
>CALHCI010000091.1 GCA_937931165.1 uncultured Granulosicoccaceae bacterium | reverse complement strand
CCTGAGGCAGGCACTGCCAATGTAGAAGAACCTCAACTTCATCAAGTTCCGCAGCGTGGTGGATCCCGGAATCAATGATAAAATGGTCAGATCAGCAAGACCAAAGGTCAGCTTTTCGCTCCGCTTACCACCAACACTATCGAAAGCTACGAAAAGATTGAACAATAATCCGGATACGTTTTGTCTGTCGAGGCAAACGGAGAACACGATGCGCTTAACTCTCACTCGTCGTCCAGCTTTGTAGTCTCGAAAGTGCTATCAGGTGTTAACACGGCACCAAACCATTTAGCGATTTGTACATGACTCTGATCGGCGACACCAACCCTGAATAGCCAGTAGATAATATTCTACGCAGTTAGCATTGAATTGTGAAACGACACAAATAGGCAGGTTGTTGAGATAATAGCGCCTGATTGCGCACGCTGACTCTTTTTTAAATATGATGATCAGCCTGTCGGCCTAAAACACTGCTCTCTTTGAACTGGACGGTACAGTGAAAACCAATATCAACGGTAAGCCATTTGAGTTTGAACCCCGCCACGACGAAACCGCCATTGAAGTGCTACTTACCACGCAGGGCTGACGGGCTGCAAACCAGCCCGTGGTGGTAGCATATGCGGTGCCTGTACTGTGCGTGTTAATGGCGTGCCAAAGTGCAGTTGCCTGATGCCTGTCACACAGATGGATGACGCAGATATTCGTACAACCGAAGAACCTGGTCTGTAAAACCTGCAACCGGTGCAACGCGCGTTTATATTTAATGCTATTCGCAAAAACCAACTATTCGTGGCGTGCACTCTGGTCTTAAGTAAACGACGTAAAAGGTATGTGCCCTCTGAACGAATCGGATAGCACAAACTCACGATCATACGAATACAGGCGACCGGCCCTGAAAAATTGATAGTTTTTAAAAAAAGCGAGGAACGATTTAAGACACACTTCGGATTAAATCGGTCTAATGAGTTTCTCGTCTACCACAACTGCAAGTGTTCTTTAGCAGCGAGAATTCCGGGAGAGACACTGGAAAAGCAACCATCGGATACCCTGGCGAAAATTGTCCGCCGTCACATTGGTGACTACCGCGGCAGGTCAGTCGCGGGAACCGAAAAAAAATCGACAAGCGAGGATAGAATGGCGGGAATGTCGGTTATGCTTGTATTGCCACGCTGGTACACGCCTGTACCAAAGAATCGCTGGCTGGAGCCATAGACGTTAGTGCGATGAATCGCGATCTTTACCAACAACTGATAGCACTGCGCAGAGACCACTCGGCGTGGGTATTACTGGCGTCGCGCAATGCGCCGTTAACACTCGCCTGTCTGCAGTCATTGTTCGACAACAACCAGGCACCGGTCACCGTGGAAGCGGCAGTGGAAAAGCTGGCAGAAGCGTTTACCCTTTACGCTAACGACCCACAGTTCGAAACTGACGCCGAAAACCAGGTGCTCGCTGCACGCAGAGAGTTGCGGCAATGGATGAATCGCAAACTGATTGTTGAACGCGACGGCGAACTCATGGCCACTGATGCTCTACAGCGGGCCCTGGTATTCGTGCAGTCGCTGGAATCGCAGGCGATGACGTCCACTGCGTCGCGGCTCGCTACTGTACAACGCGAAATCGAAACACTCGCCGCGCGGCTTAGCCACAATCAGGAAGAAAGAGCTGCATTGCTAAAAGGCAGAATTGCCGCACTCGAAGCAGAGTTAAAAGCAGTTGAACGTGGCGAGTTTGAAGTGCTTGAAGGCCCGCAAGCGATTGAGGGTATTCGTGAAGTACATCAGCTGGCGGTTAGTTTGCACGCTGATTTTCGCCGTGTCGAAGACTCCTATCGCGAGGCCGACAAGGCATTGCGCCAGCGCATCATTGGCGAAAAGCACCACCGCGGTGAAATTGTCGATGATCTGCTGGAAGGCCATGAGGCGCTGGTCGAAACTGCTGAGGGCCAGGTATTCGAAAGCTTTCACCAGCAACTGGTGCAAACCGCTGAGCTCACTCGCATGAAGCAGCGTCTGCGAGAAATTCTCGACAACACCAACACCGAAAACGCACTTAAACGCAAACAGAAAACCAACTTACGGCTGCTGGTCTCACGACTGGTGGCTGAGTCAGAACGCGTCATTCAGGCGCGAGCACGCAGCGAACGGGATGTGCGTGGCTTTTTAAAATCCGGCCTGGCAGACGAACAACTTCGAGTCGGTGCAATACTGCAGGAAATTTTTCAGGCGGCACTGGAGGTAGACTGGCAGTCGCAGAAAATACGCCGTGCACCTGCCCCACTCCCCCCGGTGGCGGTATCGTCAGCTAATCTGCCGCTGATCGAACGTTTTCTGGTTAAAGACAGCGAGATCGAAGAAAATACCGAGCTCGATTTTAACCCTCAGGAAGCACAATTCGATGCCATGGACGATGAATTCTGGATGGCTTACCGTGCGCTGGACCGTGCAAAACTGTTCGACGACACCATCAAGCACCTGCAAACGGAAGGCAAGCCGGTGTCGCTAAAAGCGCTTGCCGGGGCTTTGCCTCCCACCCACGATCTTGAAACGCTGGCATACTGGCTGGCGATGGCACGGGAAGCGGGCATACAAATCAAAGACAACAATGAACAAATCGACCTGTTTGATGAAGAAGACGGCTGGACGCGATTTCACGCACCCCGATTGGACCTGAGCCACGCCGATGTCGCAGATCTTGATCCAGGGGCCATGGAATGAATAACATTTTTGATCACAGTGCCAGCGAAGCCTCGAAAGGCATCACTGAAACCGGGCAACCCGAACCATTGCCCACCGAGCCACAAACCGGCACCGACACCCGCGTAAAAGAAGCAACTCAAGAGCTGCTACGCTACGGCTACATTGAAGAAGCACGTAAAGGCGCATTATTTCGCACCGCAGTGACCGAAGCGCACAAAGTAAACCTTGCACTTGAACCGCTCGACCTCAGCCTGAAACTCGACACCTATCGCGGTGTCGCGTTTTTGGTCGTAGTCACTACTGAAAAAGATACACATGAAGAAGACAAAGGCTGGTCACACCCGCTGGTCAGAAAACAACGACTGACGCTGGAGCAATCACTGGTAGCGGCACTGTTAAGACAGGCGTATGTCATGCACGAGCAAGAGTCCGGTATTGGTCAGTCCGCTGCCAGGATATCTGTTGATGAATTACTACCACAGTACCTCACCTACATACAGGACAGTGGCAGCGACAGCAAAAACGAAAGTCGGCTACTAAGTCTGCTCGATCAGCTAAAAACCTATGCCATCGTATCCGAAGTCGACAAAAACCAGGAAGTTATAATTCGACCGCTCATTGCGCATCTGGCCAACCCTGAATCACTGCAGGCACTGTTGCAGACACTAACCACAGCTGGCAATGAAAACACAACTGAAAGTCAAGCGTCGTGATTAAGCATCGCCAACAGTCCATCTCATTGTTTGATGACTTACCGACTCATGAGACAAGCTATCTATTAACGGACCTTGAAGTTTTTAACTGGGGGCCATTTGCAGGGTTGCATCACGCCCAGATAGATCCGCAGGGTACTGCGATTATCGGCCCGACAGGCAGCGGCAAAACTACACTCATTGATGCGCTAATGACGTTACTGGTGGAAAAACCTCGCTACAATCTGGCATCAACAGGCGGCCATGAAAGTGACCGCACACTCATCTCGTACGTGCGCGGTGTGCTTGGCGGCGACGGTGCCGATGGCATGGAAGAAGTGGCGCGCCCCGCCAAAACTATTACCGGTCTGTGCGCCACATACAACGGCAACAGCGAAGAACCGTTAAAGCTCGCTTGCGTGTTATGGACAGACGGCACCGGCAACTCAGCACAGGATCTAAAGCGCCGCTGGATTTTCTCACAGGCAGAAAACCAGTCACTTGAACACTGGCTGCGACTGCTGCACGAAGGTGGTGCTCGCGAGTTAATGCGGCACGGGCGCGAGCATGGCAAGTTACGAATTATCGAAGGCAAGAAATCTTATCTAGCCTATGCTCGTAAATTTTTCGATGTTGGCGACAACGCCTTCACGCTGCTTAACCGCGCCGCCGGTTTAAAACAACTCAACAGTATCGATGAAATCTTCAGAGAACTGGTACTTGAAGACCGCACAGCATTTGATCGGGCGCTGGAAGTAGCAGGTGAATTCGATAACCTGGCAGGCATCCACAAAGAACTTGAGATAGCGCGTGAGCAACAGGCATCACTAATGCCGGTATTACTGGAGAACAAAAAACTAGAAAAATCGAATGCAAAAGCAAACCGATGGCGAGAGATCAAACGCATACTACCGGTATGGTATGCAATAGAAAGCGTCAGACGATGGACCGCAGCCATCGAACAATTCACTGACAACATCACCGCTGAAACGCAACGATTAAACACCCAGCAATCACTGCACACTGATTGTAAATCCCGTGTCGACACACTGCGTGAAAAATATCTGCAACTGGGCGGCAATATCGTCGCCGAGCTTGAAAGCAATATTGATATGCAAAAACACCGGGTGCAGGAAATCCGCGGACATACCGATGACTATTTACGCATTGTGCGGCGTTTTGCGCTCGACGAAACACTCACACCTACCGCTTTGCAGCAGAATCAAGGCAAACTTGAAACACAACTAACAAAATTCACTGCGCGAAAAGATGAAAGCCACAATGCCACGTTAACCGCACTGTCACAGTTGCGTGACCATGAACAACAAGCAACCGAGGTACAAGCTGCACTGAAAAAAGTTGCGGAACGCCCGGGCTCTAATATACCACCACAGTTTCAGGACTTTCGCAGCGAACTGGCAGCCGAACTCGGTAACAATGAGACAGACTTGCCCTTCCTTGCAGAACTGATCGAAGTGAAAACTGAAGAGTCACGCTGGCGCGGGGCCATTGAACGCGCGATAGGTTCTGAGCGCTTGCGGATTCTCGTGCCTGAAGCGCAATTGTCGCAAGCACTACAGTGGGTGAACAATCGAAATAACCGGCTCCACGTGCGCCTGCAACGCGCCAACGCTGAAACCGGGCCTGCGGTATTTTTCGACGACGGCTACACCCGCAAGTTACAGTTTAAGCCGCACCCGTTACGAGAAGCGGCAAAGGCACTGCTGGCGGGCCGCGATCGTCATTGCGTTAGCTCGGCACAAGCTTTGCGCAACACCGAACATGCCATGACAGTTGAAGGCACGATGTCAGGCACACGCGGTCAATTCGAAAAGCAGGATCAACGCGGGCTACACGAAAACTGGATGACCGGTTTCGATAATAAAGACCAGTTACAAACACTGAAAACCCAGCTGCAAGCCCACACAGCGTCCGTGCAGCAGTGCAAGGCAACCGCAGAAAAAAGAAAACAGGAACTCGCAGAACTCGACAATACCCTGACCGTACTTGTCAGCATGACAAAACTTGAGTTTTCGCAAATCGACTTGCCGGGTGCCGAAGCCCGGTTGCAAAACGCCCAACAACGCCTGAGCGCGTTACTTGCCCCCGACTCCGATAGCAGCAAAGCCAAAGCAGCCTTCGAACTCGAACAGCAAAAACTCGATGAGATTAACGCCCGCATAAGTGCACTGCAACAGAGCATCGCAAAGCTGGACCAGCGCAGAGAAGACGCGGAAACAGATCGCAACGCAGCCCATCAGCGGGTTGCAGATGGCTTAGACGAAGCAACAACGACGATAGCTGCAGAAGCACTGCCGATTGACGACGCCATCGCGGCCAAACAAATGATCGATGCAGAACGAGTTGCTGCAGAACAGGTAGAGAAAACACTGCACAAGCATCTTGCTGCTGTCGCCGATGCCGAGCGGCGTATTATCGCGTTAATGGGTAAGGCGCAACAAGTCGATACCGGTGCACTGGCAGACTTTGGTACCGGGCTTTCCGACGTACCGGACTATCTGGAGCGCCTGCGTGTGCTCAACGATGAAGCGCTGCCGGAAAAACTCAAACGCTTTCTGGAATACCTGAACCGCTCCTCCGATCAGGGCGTCACGCAATTGCTATCCGGCGTTACCGAAGAAGTCGATGGCATAGAACATCGAATAGAAAACCTGAATCAAACACTGAAAAAAGTCGACTTCCGTTCCGGTCGGTATCTGCAGTTGCTGCCGCAGCAAATTAAACACGAGCGTTTACGGTTAATGGAAACAGCACTACGCAAACTGCGAAGTGCTGCTTTGAAGGATGATCAGGGAGAAAGTCACTATCGTGCGCTGCGGGAGCTGATCGAGATACTCCGCGAAGCGAGCCAGAATAGACGACAAATAGGCTCTCGGGCACTACTTGATCCACGTTACCGATTACAGTTTTTTGTGGTTGAAGTCAGCCGCGAAACCGGTGATCGATCACCGCCTCGTACCGGCTCACAAAGCGGTAGCGGTGGTGAGAAAGAACTCATGGCAAGTCATATTTTAACCGCATCACTGAGTTACGCGTTGTGTCCTGCGGAGTCGAGCCGACCGTTGTACGGCACCGTGGTGCTGGACGAGGCATTCTCCAAAAGCTCACCGTCTGCAGCGGGGCGTATTATCGAAGCGCTACGCATTTTCAACCTGCACCCTATCTTTGTGACACCCAACAAAGAAATTGGCTTACTAAAAAAACACACGCGTAAAGTCATTTGCGTACAACGCCCCGGCAAGGTCGCGAGTCTGGCATCCATCACCTGGGAAAAGCTGGAAGCGCTGGCCCCACCAAGGTGAAAACACCAGCAGAAATTTCCGTTAAGCTCCGCTCCCAATGGACCAGAGCCGACAAACGCGAACCCCGTTTGCTCGGTGGTGCCGGTGCCTGGCCTGTCGCTGAAGCAATTGGACTGCCAAAGCCAATACAGATTAGCACCAACCTCGATGCGGTAAAGCGCCATATACAACAATGGCGCAACGTGACCATCGGTGAAGTTAACTGGCGCGAAGTGAGTTACCGGGCTACTGCAGAGCCGGTATCAGTCCCCGAAAGCTGGCAGCTTAACAAACCCACCGAATGGATTGCTGCATGCGCCGACAATACAATCTATGCAGAGTTTCAACAGCTGGGTGTACTTGTTGAAAACGCCGACAAGTGCTTTCACCCGTTACTGGTTCGTCGCTTCTCGCTATGGCGGGAAAAGCCGCAGCAAGAAGTAGTACAGTCCTGTCGACTCGCGTCCATATTGAAACCCGGGTGCGCGGAGGGTAAACCCTTGCGTGCGTTATCACTCAATGGTATTGATACAAAATTCTTTGAACGCAATGCAACACTCATCACCGCCCTGCTTGATGTGCGTTATGATGGAGAGGTAAGTCGCCTCGGACTAGAGCCGTTTCTAAACGCACATGTGGACGGCGATCATTGGGTCCTGCTGGTAGACCTGGACGGCAGTCTGCTGCCATTTAAAAAACAACGCATCACCACCGATGAACTTGGCACGACCACCCTGCCTGGCAGACGCTTACTGATTGTTGAAAACGAAAGTTGCCTGCATCACATACCACTGCTTAAGGATACCCTGGTGGTTCTGGGCGCAGGCTTTGATCTGGGTTGGACCACAAACCCCTCACTGCAAAATAAGGTAATTGCTTATTGGGGAGACATCGACACCTGGGGTTTAAACTACCTGTCTGCGGCCAGGGCAAACCTGCCAGCGCTAACCCCGCTTATGATGCGTAAAGAAATATACTTTCGATACCAAAATTCTGCTGTTGCAGAGCCTGTGGTGGCTGGCACCGACATACCGTCTAAACTAACACACGCCGAAGCAGTGCTGTACCACGTGTTGTTAAACAGCAGAAATGGCAGATTGGAACAGGAGTTTTTACCGCTGGAGTTCTCAACCAATGAAATATCACACTGGGCAGAAGAGACGGCCCCGGTTCGCAGTGGTGATTAAAGAAACCAAAATTGACAGGAATGGTTAAAGGAAGCAATCGGTATGAAATGCCCGGCTTCAACATCAGAAACTTGATGATTTATGATTTCTTGCGCCTCAAGACACCTTCGGAGAACCGGATATCACGTTCAAACTGCTAGAGTGTAATCGCCTTACAAAAAAGGCAGACACACAGGACGTTCCAGTCCAGGGAAAACCTTCTGTACATCTGAACTACAACCGATGGTTGCTAGCCGTCCAGTAGAATAGCGCCACTGCGATGAGTATCACGCATTACCCCGCTGCCCTTACCAGTTCCCCAACAAAGCGGCTTTCCGATTAGCTTATGCACTGTGTTTTAATCTGTGCAATAACTGTCATCGACAGTTCTGGCGATCCGTTCTGAAACTCAATTAAGAACAGCGATTCACATGCAGTTACCGGTGCAGTTACCGGGACAGGCATCTGAAAAGATAATAACTCAGCCAGAGTGTCAGCGCCCAGGCATGCAAGTTCTTCGGTGAACGCATTCGAACAGTTGATGCGGCACTGTATCCGCAATTAATCAATATTGCTGACGCGCCCTATGAAACGCCATCGAAGCAACATGTTCTGAGTGAACCCGGCTGGCAGACACCAATGTCGGCCTGACCGAAACCTTCGGCCTGCAGCGTGGAACATTCCCTATCAGGAAGTTCTGTCTCTTTGCCCTCTTGTAGTACCAGAAAAGAGGCTGCCACTTCAGCGGGGACACGATTCAGACTAAATGCACACTGCTGCGACCAATCACAAGCGCCACGCTAGACCTATCAACCCGCACTATGTCAATATTGCTGACACCAGCAGGGACCGACCAACCTAAGCTATTGATTTAATTAGCCCAGGCAAATCATCCCAACTCGCACCAAAAACAACACCTGGAGAACCAATGGAATCAAGAGCCGCTATCGCTGTTAAAGCGGGTGCCCCGCTTGAGGTAGGCACTGTTAACGTGGAAGGACCTCGCGCCGGTGAATGCCTGGTGGAGATCAAGGCCACTGGCATTTGCCACACTGATGA
>CALHCI010000090.1 GCA_937931165.1 uncultured Granulosicoccaceae bacterium | reverse complement strand
TGGAACAACCCGACTTCTGGCAGCAATTACAGCAATCGAACATTCCGGTACACACCATCGGTATTGGCCGTGAAGTGCTGGCTGAAGACACCGAGATCGTCGCCGTCAGCCTGCCGGACTCAACGCTGCCTGGCACCGTTGAACGTGCGAGCATCACGCTTCGCCACGGCAACGCAGAAACCGCTCGTATCAAGGTTTACGACGGTGACAGCATCATTGCTATTGAAGAACAACCACTGCCAGGCACACCCGGTGAAGTGACGTTTGATGTGGATATCGACGCGGCAGAAAGCGGCCTGCGTGAACTTCGCTTTGAAGTCGAGCCGGGCCTGACAGACAAAGTACCTGAGAACAACAGCCGCCGAAGATTGCTGCAGGTGGGCGAGCAACAACGTAAGGTGCTGTACTTTGAAGGCGAGCCGCGCTGGGAGTACAAGTTTATCCGCCGTGCCGTTGAAGAAGCCGAAGGGCTTTCACTGGTCACTATATTGCGCACCACCACTAACAAATTCTACCGTCAGGGGATTACCAGTCCCGAGCAGCACGCCAACGGGTTTCCAATTACCAAAGAAGCACTTTACGCCTATGACGCACTAATCATCGGCAACGTTGAAGCAATCTCTTTGAGTGCCTCACAACATCAGTTGATTCACGACTATGTGGCTGAACGCGGCGGTACCCTGTTAATGATGGCCGGTAGAAACGCACTGGCCGATGGCGGCTGGTACAACAGCCCGGTAGCGAAGGCACTGCCGGTGACACTGCCACAGTCGAACACCGCCACCTTTGAACGCATCAGAGCAAAAGCGCTACTGACACAAAGCGGCGCACTGTCACCCATTACCCGTCTCCACGATGACGCTCAGCAAAACAGCGCACTCTGGCTCGAGCTGCCCGAACTTGCCGACTTTCAGCGCACCGGTCCACCCAAACCCGGCGCACGCACACTGCTGGGTGTAGAACTTCCAGACGGCAGCTACCCGTTACTGACTCAGCAGCGTTATGGTCGCGGCAACTCTTTTGTGCTTGCAAGCGGTGGCACCTGGCGCTGGCAGATGCAACTGCCCTCCGAAGATCTGCGCCACGAACAATTCTGGCAGCAACTGCTGCAAACGATGAGCAACAGCGCCACGCAAAGATTTGAAGTCACCACTGACAGACAGATCTATCTGGATGACGCACAGGTCACTATCAATGCAAAACTGCTTAACCCTGAGTTTACTCCGGCACTGAATAGTCAGGTCAGTGCACGAGTCACCGCACCGGATGGCAGCAGTCAGACCATTGCATTACAGGCCAGCGCCGGTACCGCAGGTGAATTTTCAGCCACCGTAGATGCAGTCATTACCGGCAGTTGGCGGGTGGATGTCAGTGTCGATGGCGACAACCAGAACGGTACGCAGGAAACTGCCGACCAGACAGTGACGAACACGACTGATGAACCTGAAATCACACCGGCAATCAATACGGAAACCCGTTGGGTGCATCGTGAAGACGGCCTGGCCGAGAACTTTAACCTGGGACTGAACAGCGCTTTTCTAAAACGAATTGCAGACACCACCGGCGGCAACTACTGGACACCGGATTCTGCCGATGCACTGCCAGACGCTATTCGTGCAGACAGAAGCGGCATAGTGCGATTGCAAACCCTGCCGCTGTGGAATATCCCGCTGTTCTTTGTACTGTTGCTGGGCTTAAAGCTTGTCGAATGGCTGTTGCGTATGGCCTGGGGAAGATTATGAGGTTTCAGCTTATAACACTTCACCTGATGATATTTCTTAAGGCACTCCCGGTTTACATAGCCAGACTACTGGCTTGTATGATTGTGTGTTCTGCTACCGCTTATGCAAGCACCGTTACCGTTGTTATCAGCGGCCTAGGCGGCAACGCGGAATACGATGAACAATTCGATCAGCACGCCACCACCATTGCCGAGGAAGCACGCCGAGTTGCCGACAGCCAGCAAGATGTCATTTTGGTGCGCGGTGACGCAGCAAAGAAAAATGTCATTCTGTCTTTATTGAAAAACCTGCCGGTCAGTAACGCCCCGGAGGTGTTTGTCTTGTACCTGATCGGGCACGGCAGCATCGACAACCAGCAGTTTAAATTTAACGTACCCGGCCCCGATATTACCGGGCAAGAACTCGCAGACGCATTAAATACCCTCAACGCAGCCAGACAACTGGTTGTGGTATCCAGCAGTTCGAGCGGTGCATTGCTTGAGACACTGGCAGCGCCAAACCGCGTAGTCATTACGGCCACTAAAAACGCCAAAGAACGTAACGCGGTTCGATTTACCGAATATATGGTGAACGCGCTGACCGACACCGCGGCCGACTTAAATAAAAACGAAAGCATCAGCGCGCAGGAGCTGTTTAGCTATGCACAAAGTGCGACTGAAAATTACTACACCAGGGAAAAATTACTGGCACCGGAGCACGCCAGAATAGAAGGCGAACTGGCCGATCAGATCGAAGTGGCTCGCTACGGCGTATTACTGGAAAAGAAAGACGATATTTCACCGGCGCTGCTTGCGCGTCGCCAGGCACTCTCCAGTGAAATTGACTCGCTAAAAGCACGCAAGGATGACGTAGACGAAGACACCTACTTCGACACATTGCAGGAATTGATGATCGAACTCGCCGACATACAACGCAGTATTGATGCAGGAGGCTAACGTATGCGCAACCGAATATTGATCACCCGAAAAATACTACACCGCACTTTGAGCGGTATTTTCGCAGGTCTGCTGCTGTGCGGCCTGGCAGCAGCAGAAGAGTACGATCCCAACCGTGATGACCGGTTACTCAGCTGCGATAACATCTACAACCGTGGCAACATCCAGGGGGCCATCGACTGCTACACACCACTGACGTCTGATCAGTCATTGCACGTTTCTGCCGAAGCCAGCTGGGCACTGGGTAAAACCAGAGACGCCAACGAACTGTTCCGGCGTGCAGTAGCAGAACAACCCGGCAACCCGCATATAAGAGCACGCTGGGGCAGACTGTTTTTAAGTACGCATCAGCCAAGCGAAGCGGTGCCACTGTTCGAAGAAGCAATGCAACTCGACCCGGACTACCTGCACGCACAAACCGGCCTGGTAGCAGCATTGCTCACGCAATCCGGCAGCGAAGCCCGTCAGCTGCTGATGGAACTCAGCGCACAACACCCTGATGATATTGAACTGTTACTACTGCAATCACGATTGCTGCTGGAATCGCGCAACGTTGATGCGGCCGATGCGCTGCTGGACCGTGCACTGGCCAGCGCAGAAGAAAACAACGTTACCCCACTCGACATCTACGCACTAAAAGTATCTGCCGATCTGCTGCGTGACAACGATGACAGTGAGTGGGTACAAAAAGCACTCGACTACAGCCCCGCGTACGGCGATATCTACTTCATCCCTGTTCACTACCACCTGATTAATTACCGCTATGTGGAATCTGTCGATCTGCTGAGAAAGGCCGTAGAAGTTCAGCCAACGCACTGGAGCGCACACTCGCAGCTTGGTGTAAACCTGTTGCGGCTCAACGACATTGAAGGTGCAAAAAAGCACCTCGAAATCGCCTACACCGGCGACCCTTATGACACGGCTACCGTTAATACATTAAGATTACTCGATACACTCGATGACTTTAAAGACATCGAAACAGAAATCGAATACTCACATAATGGTGCTGGCACCGCTCCACTGGTAATGCGGCTGCACAAGGACGAAGCTAAGTACATAACGCCCTATGTTGAAGATCTGACCCGCCGTGCAGTCCAGACTTTTACCAGCCGTTACAACTTTGAACTCGAAGAGCCATTAATTGTAGAGCTTTTCCCGAACCACGATGATTTTGCCGTACGCACAGTGAGCACGCCTGGCGTCGGGTTACTCGGTGTCACCTTTGGCTACCTGCTGGCAATGGACAGTCCTTCTGCCAGACCACCCGGTGATTTTCACTGGGGCAGCACACTGTGGCACGAGCTTGCGCATGTATTCACGATAAAAAAATCCAGTCACCGAATGCCTCGTTGGTTTACCGAAGGGGTGTCGGTGTATGAAGAATGGAGCACTGGACCACTGCGCGGCAGACACCTGCCGGTTAACGTGCTGGAAGCGATAAAAGAAAACAAGCTGTTACCGGTTGCAGATCTCGACAGCGGTTTTGTCAGACCAACCTACCCCAATCAGGTCACCGTTTCCTATATGCAGGCAGGTCTGATTTGCCAAATGATCAGCAGGCGCTGGGGTCACGATAAACTGCCACAGATGCTGGTCGAGTTTAACAACCGCAAAAACACCTCCGAAGCGGTTGAAGCAGTACTTGGTATAAGCGCGCAGCAACTCGACCGTGAACTGCAAAAGTACATTAACGAAGAGTTTGGCCAGGTCATCTCGCAGTTTGACGAGTGGGTCGAAATCGTAAACAGCGTGAACCGCGCCTCGCAATCGAGCCAGTGGGCAACGGTAGTCGCACTCGCCAGTCAGGCAAATGAAATTTATCCGGAGTTCGTTGGTACCGGCAGTACCTGGGTCGCCTTACACGATGCCTACGTAGCACTCGGTCAGCACGATGATGCTGTTGTAGCACTAAAAACATGGTACGAACATGGTGGCTACCGGCCTGACCTGCTGCATCAGCTTGCGCACCGGCTGCGAGATGACGGACAAACCACTCTGGCCACTGAGGTTCTCGAATCGATTAACTGGGTGTATCCGGCAAATATCGATTTACATGAACGTCTTGGTCAGGATTACTTCGCCACTGGCGAGTACAACAAAGCACTTAGAGAGTTCAAATCACTGCTCGGTCTTAACCCGCACGACAAATCAGTGGTCTATCTCGATATAGCCAGAACCTATCAGCAGCTTGGCGATACCCGACTTGCTAAAAGAAATGTACTACAGGCCCTTGAACAAGCCCCGTTTTTTCGCGAGGCGCAAGACCTGCTTCTTGAACTTACCGGAGATTCCTCTTGAGTGACAATCCAACGGCAGGCAGCTCTGCCCATGATGCAACCAGAGATGCTGCAATAGAAGTCGAAGAATTTCGCTATGTCATGGATAACATCCGCCGCCAGGTTGGCCATGTCATTGTCGGGCAGGATGAAGTTGTCGATCACTTGTTAATAACTTTGCTGGTTGGCGGCCACTGTCTGATTACCGGTATGCCCGGCACTGCCAAAACACTATTGGTACGGACACTCTCTGAAGCGCTGGGTCTCGACTTTAACCGCATTCAGTTTACACCCGACTTAATGCCGACGGATATCACCGGTACCGACATCATTGATGAAGATGAAAACGGACGCCGCAACTGGACGTTTGTGCCCGGCCCTATTTTTACGAACGTGCTGCTGGCTGATGAAATCAACCGTACACCGCCGAAAACACAGGCAGCACTCCTGGAAGCCATGCAGGAAAAATCTGCCACAGTACGCGGTCAGATGCATAACCTGCCGAACCCGTTCTTTGTTCTGGCGACGCAAAACCCGCTGGAGCTCGAAGGCACCTACCCGCTGCCGGAAGCACAGCTTGATCGCTTCCTGTTTAACTTAATGCTCGACTACCTGCCGGCACAGGATGAACTGGAAGTGGTCGCACGATTTACTTCAGATACACCAACGCCTAAACCATCTCGCTGTACTGATGCGGCACAGATTATTGCGTTTCAACAACTGGTGCGACAGGTACCGGTTTCCGAATCAGTCGCACGCTATGCGGTCGATCTGGTCAGAGCAACACGACCGGTTGACAGTCGAGCACCGGACGTTGTGAAAAAGTACGTAAAGTTTGGTGCCAGTGTCAGAGCAACACTATTTCTTACCTTGTCTGCCAAAGCCCGCGCGCTGATGGACGGTCGTTATCACGTCACCACCGAAGACATGAACGCACTGGCAGCCCCGGTACTAAGACACCGGGTATTGCTTAACTACTTTGCAGATTCCGATGGCGTGACCATGGAAGATGTTATTGCAGAAACCATACGATCGTTCGGGTAACACTGCATGAACGCTGCGCGCAACAATAAAACTTCCGGAAGCAACCCGCACCGCTGGCTGCAACCGACAACCCTTGCGCGTCTGTCTAATCTTGAGCTGGTAGCCAAAGCCGTTGTAGACGGCTTTCTCACCGGCATGCACCGCTCACCGCACTTCGGATTTAGCCAGGAGTTTGCAGAGTACAAAGCTTATAACGATGGCGACGACCCGCGATTTATCGACTGGAACGTGTACGCCAGAACGGATCGTACTTATATAAAGCGGTTTTTAGGCGAAACCAATACCGCGTTGAATCTGGTACTGGATGTAAGCGGCTCTATGGCCTATCGCTCGGCGGAAGTCAGTAAGCTGCAATACGCCAAATACATCTGCGCCACGCTGGCGTATCTGGCCCGCAAACAGCACGATGCAATCAGCATGACGCTGTTCGACAACCGCATACGCGAATTGCTGCCCGCCGCCTCTCACCCGGACACGTTATATCGCGTACTGGCACTGCTGGAACGCACCGAGGCACAGGACGGCACCGAGATCTATGACAGCCTGCACCATATCGCCGGCACCATTCGAAAGCGCGGCATTATGGTGGTGGTATCAGACTTTTACTGTGACCCGGAACAGTTAGCTAAAAACCTGCAACCACTGGTCAACCACGGCCATGAGGTGGTGCTGTTTCATCTGCTGGACGCCGGTGAACAACAGCCTGCTGAAACGCTCAAAAGTATGCGTTCACCGGCCACCATCAAAGATATGGAATCCGGTGCAGAGGTAAAAGTGACCGCTGAATTTATGCGTGACGAATACCCGCTTAAACTGGCACAGCACATTGATGAATTAAAAACCGCAGCTGTTCGTAACGGCTTTACGCACGTGTTGTGTAGTACGGCAGACCCGCTCGATGAACTGTTGCAGCAATATTTAATTGTGAGACAACAGCAGCGATGAACGTTCCTCTGCTAAAACTGACCTGTTTTTCGAAACCCTGGTCAACTGAACTCCGGCTACTACAAGAGGTAATCCGTTGAGCCTGATTGCGCCACTTTTTCTGTTCGGGTTTCTGGCACTGGTGATTCCGTGGTGGCTGCATCGTATTAGTACTGATGATCCGCCGCAGCAGGAGTTTGGTTCCAGCATGTTACTGGAACAACAACAAACGGTTTCATCAAAGCATACGCGTCTGCGTTACTGGCCCCTGCTGAGTCTGCGCACACTGGCAATTGCCTTGCTCGCACTGTTATTTGCAGAACCTGTATTCCAACGATTAAAAGTGTTTACCGAAGAAGCAACCAGACACCTGGTGGTGGTAGATACCTCACTGTCACAGGGACACACCGAACGCTGGCAAAGAACCATTGAAACGGCCAATTCAATTATCGACAACATTCCTGCCGGTGACGAAGTATCCGTCATTGCCGCCAGTGACTCGCTACAACAGACCGCTGTTGAAGACTACACAGTCGCCACTGCACGAGCGCAAATCAGCGCACTGCAACCGGATACTTTCCGGCTTGAATTCAGTCGCTTCACGCGTGCCATTACGGCCGCTGTTAACAGCATTACCACACCGGTCGAAGTGCACTTTGTCAGTGACATGCAACGCAGCGCAATGCCAGAACGTTTTTCAGATCTGGCCATCCCGGGTATTCAAGAGTTGCATCTGTACAGTACGGCTGCAACCGATGATGCCAACACGTCAGTCACTGCCGTAGTCGATGAATATGCAGATAACCTTGCCGACGTTTCCGTACTGGTGCAAAACCATTCTACAGAGCCCGTGATTCGGGAACTGGCCATCAACAGCACTGCACAGCGCAAGACAGTTGAAGTGGCAGGCGGGTCACGAACGCTTGTGGCATTTGAGTCTGTCGATACCAGCAACGCCGGTGGCCAACTCACGGTAACACTCAGTCCCGGGGACGCATTGGCTATTGACGATACTTACACCGTTGCTATTCCGGACGGTGAACGTTCGGAGGTTTCAGTGGTCACGGGTATCAGGGCCAGCGTTGCCAACACCTATGTGACGGCGGCACTTGAGTCCGACCCGCGCTATCGTGCCAGAGAAGTAGCAGGTGACACCATCTCTGCCAACGAAGCCGGTGCAACACTCATCGTACCGGATGCTTCAACCCTGACAGACCGCGCCACCACAAGATTGCAGGATTTTGTCAACAATGGCGGCAGTGCACTGGTGATTGCCGGCAGTGACCCGCACAGCACCAACATGCGCTCGCTATTGGGTGTGTCCGGTAACCTGACACAGCAAACCGATGTTTCCGGCAACCCTCTGCCTGCTGCCAAAGTCACCACAACAGATGCCACACAGCCCCTGGTGAAAGGCCTGGCCAGTGACTGGCGGGCACTGTCAGTGCAGCGCAAGCTGTCAATCTCGGCGCCGGGCGATGACACCGTTATATTAGCCACAGATGATGGCAGCCCGTTACTGATCGAACGCACCACCGGCAACGGTCGCCTGCTGATCCTGACCACCGCACTCGATCCCTCATGGAGCAATCTGGCACTGGAACCGCTATTTGTGGCGTTTGTTGTCCGGTCAGTGGAATACCTGCAGGGCGAGACCACAGCCAATCCGTACCGCGCCATCGGAGAATCCATCAATCTGCCGCCGGGTGCGCAGTTGCTTAATGAGAGCGGCGAGTCCCTGCGGGATATCTCAGACCTGACCGGCAGTAGTCGTTATACTTTCACCGAACCCGGGGTGTATACCATTAAAAGTGTTTCCGGCAACCGTTATCTGTCAGTAAACACCGATCCGCAAGAGTCAGCCATTCAGCCAATTGACGACACGTTGATTGAACAATGGAAAAACCTCACCGCTGACAATGTCGGTAACGTCGCCGGGCAAAACGTTAATGATCCGCCGGGCAGTTCCGGCAACGCTGCACCTACCGATACACGCAGCATCTGGTACTGGATACTTCTGCTACTAGCCTTCACGATGCTTGTTGAGTCGCTTTATAGCCACCGGCATCTGTGGGTAAAGCGCGGGGCCTGAATATGAATTCAAAAAAACGAAGCCGCATCAATTACCAGCAGCGTTTCGAGAGCTATCTCGAACACTACCGGCGCCGTTATAAATTTAAATCACTTGCCATCACGGCAGCTGCCATCGTGTTTGCAGCGGTTACGGTCACCCTGCTGACTGCGGTACTGGGTAACAGCCTTGCCTACTCCGGCTGGCTTTACTATCCCGCACGTCTGTTACTGGCCATTGCCGTGATTGCGATTGTCGTGCTGTTTTTACTAAAGCCCTCGCGCAAAATCAAAGACGCTGACGGCGCCACCGAAATTGAATCTTCAGTGCCTTCGTTTGGTGGTCGTGCAGAAACCTATCTCGATATGAAACGGCGTGACGCGCGCTCACCGTTTGTCGGGCTGCTGGCAAAAGACGCCGCTAAAAAAGCCGCTGCCGCGCCGGTGCGCAAACTGTTACCCACGGCAGATATCGTCGGGCCGGTTGTTGCCGGCACCGGATTACTGGTGTTGTGCGCATGGATGTTCAGTGCGGTGCCGCTCGAGTGGCGAGCAGGTATGCAGCATTTCTGGTTTGGCTGGTTTAAGTCAGACATTCTGCCGGAGCGTTCTATCGCGCTCGAACCAGGCGACACAAAACTACGCGTCGGTGACAGCCTTGCCGTCGCCGCAAGCTTAACCGGCTTTGAAAGCAATTTTGCAAAGCTGCATATTCGCAAACGCAACACTGACGACGGCCAGGCGGACAACGATGGAGCGTGGGAAACGGTAGAGATGAACCGTCAGCTCGACGGCAGCTTTGTATTTACCATGTATGGCATCAGTGATCCGCTCGACTATTACGTGTCTTCGGCTTTTACGAAAAGCGAAGAGGCAACGGTTGAGGTGGTTGTTCCTGCGAAAATAGACAACATACAACTGACCTATCGTTACCCTGCATGGACCGGTCGTGAACCTCGCATCGTCAAGAGCGGCACCGATATCGCCGCAGTTGCAGAAACAGAAATTGATCTGTTAATCACCACTGATAAAGGCCTGACTGATGGCGAATTGCTGTTAGATGGGGTAGCCGGCAAGCTCAGCCCAACAGATAGCACAACGGATGACTTAACCTACACTGCATCGCTTACGGTGAACAATAACAACACGCATTATCAACTGGCTGATCTGCTGGGCGATGATCGCATCATGTTAACCCCTGAGTATTCAATTACTGTTACCGAAGATGCCAGCCCCACCATCAGTTTTACCCAGCCCAGTGGTGACTTCAACGCAACCGCTATTGAAGAAGTTACCGTTGTCGCCAAAGCGGCAGATGATTTTGCCGTTGAAGATGTCAAGCTGCACTACTCACTGAATGGTGGTGAGTGGATGACACAGTCATTGTCAAAAGACAATGACTTCAGTCATGTGTTTATGCTGGAGGAATTTAAAACCGAGTTTAACGAGCCACTGTTACCGGGTGATCTTCTCACCTACTACGCCGAGGCAAGCGACCGCGAACAGTCCACCTCAACAGATATTCAGTTTATTGATATCCGTCCGTTCGAGCGACGCTATACCCAATCACAACAGTCTGGCGGCGGCGGAGGTGGCGGCCAGCAGGAACCTCCTCCCGGTGAAATTTCGCAACGCCAGAAAGAAATTCTGGTGGCTACCTGGAACCTGATTAAAGAACAGGAGGCCATCGCTTCCAGTGGTGCTGCCGTCTCCGGTGGCAGCGGTTCGGCGGCCACTCGCAACCGGGGCCTGCGCAGACGCAACACACCGCAGAACCAGATACTGCAGGACAACGCCGCCCTGCTCTCCGACCTGCAAAGCAAACTGGCAGAGCAGGCAGAAAAGCTTGCACAGCGCGCTGAAGCACGCCAACTGATGGACGATGATCCAAAGATCGCGCAGTTTGTCGAGTATATGCAAAAGGCCGCTGAAGCAATGCGGCCTTCAGCAGATGAACTCAGCACCCAGTCACTACAGGATGCCGTCAGACATCAGCAACGCGCCCTGCAGTTCCTGAGACGCGGTGAGTTACTGTTTAATGACATCACGATTAACCAGAGTCAGGGTAACGGCAGCGGCAACAGCGCCGGTCGTGATATGGCAGAGATCTATGAGCTTGAGATGGATCTGGCAAAAAACCAGTACGAAACCCCGGACGCAGTACAACAACGCGGCGGCAATCAAAATCAGCCGGAAGACGATGCACTGCAAAGGCTCAAGGATCTGGCCAAGCGACAACAGCAACTTGCAGAAGCGGCAGCCAAAAAAGATGAGTTATCGACGGCTGAAAAGTGGGAGCAGGAAAAGCTGCGCCGCGAACTTGAAGAACTCAAACGCGAGCTTGAACAACTGCAGCGCAATGCGCAACAAAGTAACTCCAGTGAAAGCGAGTCGTCACAGCAGCAGCAATCGGCACAAAGCGAACAATCGCAACAACAGGGACAACAAAGCGAGTCGCAAAGTCAAAGCGACAGCCAGGGCGGCCAGCAAGGCAGCCAGAGTCAGCAACAGGCAATGCAGAATCTGGAGCAAGCCATCCGTGACCTGCAAAACGCCGATCAAAACCCGGACAGTGAGGACGCCCAGCGTTCAATGCAGGCGGCCAGCGAGCGTCTGCAGGAATCACTCGAACAACTCCAGTCAGACCGGCAACAACGACTGCAGGATCAACTGGCAGAGGCAGCAAGCGATGTGCGTGATCTTACCCGTCAACAACAAGACACGGCACAACAACTACGCGATGCCATGCAACGCGCTATCGAGGCGCGCCAAAACAACGAATTCACCAGCGGTCTGACACCAGAGCAACAACGACAACTGGCAGAACAAAAACGTGAGATGCAACGCGCCCTTGAAGCGGTAAAAGAACAACTTGCAGATGCGGCGAGTCGCTTCGGTGAAGATGCCCCCGAAACCAGTGAAAAACTTCAGGAAGCGATCGACCGTCTTGACGAAACCAAAGCCGCTGAGCTAATGGGCATCGCCGGCGATATGATTGAAGAAGGGATGGCACCTCAGGCCTCTTTGCGTGAGCAACGCGTGACTGAAGCGCTGCGCAACCTGCAACAAGACCTGACCGAAGCCGGACAACTGGCCGCCGCGGAAGGTGACGCATCGCCTTCTGAAGAGATCACCGCTGCTGATGCGTCACGCTCTATACAAGCCCTCAGACAGGCACTGAACCAGGCACTCAACCAGCGCAATCAAAGCGGTCAGAGACAGCAACAACAACTGCAGCGATCAGGCGAACAGGGATCGCAGCAAGACGGCTCACAACAAGGCCAACAGCAGGGGCAACAACAAGGTCAGCAGCAAGGACAACAACAGGGCTCACAAGGGCAGTCCGGTGAGCAACAACAGGGCACCACCGCCGACGGGCAACCCAATTCCCGGGGACAAAACCGCGGAACACTCGGTGAGACAGAAGCGCAGATTAACGGTGGACAACAGCAACAACTGAGCGAAGCTACGACGCAACTCGAGCGTATTGCCAGTGCCGATGTTGAAGGCTTGTCTGAAAGCACCATCAGCGATATGCAGGAACTCGCCAGACAAATGCGTCAAACAACAGACAGCCCCGAGAATGAAAGGCGCATCGATGCCGATGTGCGCTTACTGCTGCGACAACTCGAGCAACTGGAATTGCAGGTATACCGCGAAAGACAAGGACTCAGTGGTGTTCGCAGCGCCAAAACCACTAGCGCCCCGAAAGGTTTCAACAAACGCAGCGC
>CALHCI010000089.1 GCA_937931165.1 uncultured Granulosicoccaceae bacterium | reverse complement strand
TTCCGGGTATTTAGATTGGTAGTCTGCAAGCTTTGCAGACCACTGAGACTCGCGGTCTGCGCCCTGCGCTTTGGCATCCCAACCGCTGTATACATCAGCCGGTACGTCAAAAGGTTTGTGTGGCCAGCCCAGTTTTTCACGCACCAGTGCAATCTCATCATCACCGAGTGGTGCTCCGTGCGAAGATTCTTTACCCCCTTTATTCGGTGACCCGTAACCAATAGTCGTCCGGCAAATTACCAGGGTTGGTTTGTCGGTCTGTGCTTTTGCATCATTAAGTGCTGCAACAATGGCGGCTCGGTCGTGTCCGTCTACATTCCGGATTACCTGCCATCCGTAGGCTTCGAAACGTGCTGCGGTATCGTCGGTAAACCAGCCTTCGACTTCACCATCTATCGAAATACCGTTGTCGTCGTAAATGCCAATCAACTTGCCCAGCCCAAGCGTTCCAGCCAGTGAACAGACCTCGTGAGAGATGCCTTCCATCAGACAGCCATCACCCATAAATACATAAGTGTTGTGATCAATCAGCGTGATATCGGACTGGTTGAATTGCGCTGCCAGTGTGCGTTCGGCGATTGCCATGCCCACTGCATTGGCAAGCCCCTGCCCAAGCGGCCCGGTGGTGGTTTCAACACCCGGTGCATAACCGTATTCCGGATGCCCGGGGGTTTTGGAATGCAACTGACGGAAGTTTTTAAGCTCTGAAATATCGAGATCGTAGCCGGACAAATGCAGCAGTGAATACAGCAACATTGACCCGTGACCGTTCGACAGCACAAAACGATCGCGGTCTGCCCAGTCCGGGTTGGCAGGGTTATGTTTTAAGAAATCGTTCCACAGAGCTTCAGCAATATCAGCCATGCCCATCGGGGCACCGGGATGGCCGGAATTTGCCTGCTGAACTGCGTCCATACTCAGCGCGCGAATAGCATTCGCCAGCGTTCGATGATCAGCCATTTTTGATTGTCGGTTCCTGTAGCGGTTGGGTGGACCGGATAGATAGAGGGTGATGTATCGGCCAGGGGGTGGCGTGCAATACCCCTTTCGCTTATTTTCATCACGGTTGAACAATAGGTTCGAGGTGGTGTTTTACGGGCTTTTGCCGTGCGTAGACAGTTGCCGCGCGCGGATTCTAACATTTGTGACACAGCCTCGAAACCGCCAGCACCGTACTGTTGCTGCAAAATTTTCGATATTCAGGCGCTAAAACCATGAAATGCTAACGAAAACTTGAATATTTTCTATTTCCCCCTACTTTCTCACCACCGATTTTCCGCCTCACTTGCCATAGACACGAAACCGTGGTTTCGCTAGACTGGTGGTTTGGCTTTCAATAAGGTGTCCTATTCGTGAATGCTCGACCCGCGCGAAAAACATCAATGAACCAGAATCAGCAGTCCCGGCTGAAAGAACTGATCGCCAAGGGTAAGGAACAGGGCTACCTGACTTACGCCGAAGTTAACGACCATCTCCCGGAAGGCATCGTCGATCCAGACCAGGTTGAAGAGATCATTGCGATGATCAACGACCTTGGCGTTGGTGTACACGAGGCCGCGCCCGACGCCGACACACTGATTCTATCTGACAGCAACTCCGCACCTGACGAAGATGCCGCTGACGAAGCTGCCGCCGCACTGGCAAGCGTCGATGGCGAGTTCGGTCGCACCACCGACCCGGTCCGCATGTATATGCGTGAAATGGGTACGGTAGAACTTCTTACACGTGAAGGCGAAATTGAAATTGCCAAGCGTATAGAAGAAGGGCTTGGCCAAATGCAGACGGCGCTGTCTGCGTATCCATCAACGGTACAGCGAATTCTCGATCGCTACGCCCGCGTAGCTGCCGAAGAAGTTCGCATGAACGATCTGCTGGTCGGTTTCATCGACCCTAACGCGCCAGACGAAATCCCGACGCCGGCACAACAGCAGGCCAATCGTGAAAAGGCTGCTGCTGAAGCGGAAGAATCAGACGAGGAAGAAGAAGTCGTCGACACCGGGCCCGACCCGGAAGAAGTTCGCGAACGGATGCTGGCGCTTGAAAAAGCACATCGCAAAGCGATGACGGCGATCGAAAAAATCGACGATGGCAGCTCTACCAAGCTGGTCAAGGCAACGGAAAAAACCACCGCCATGATCAGGGAACTGAAATTGTCGCCGAACTTCGTCGACGAGCTCACCCGTGATCTGCGTGGCCGTGTCGATAAAATTCGTCAGCAGGAAAAAGCCATTCGCGATATCTGTGTGCGCTACTGCAACATGCCGCGCAAAGATTTTATCGCTACCTTCCCGGGCAACGAAATCAGCGCAGACTGGCTGCAGAGCCACCTCGATAGCGGCAAGCCGTATGCAGAGAAGCTCGCCACCTATCGGGAAGACATCGAACGTCACCAGCGTCGCCTGGCTAATATAGAAGACGACTCCGCAGTGACTGTCGGCCAGATCAAAGAGATCAGCCGTCGCATGTCTATTGGTGAGGCCAAAGCCCGCCGTGCGAAAAAAGAGATGGTCGAAGCCAACCTGCGACTGGTTATCTCTATTGCTAAAAAATATACCAACCGCGGTCTGCAATTCCTCGATCTTATTCAGGAAGGCAACATTGGTTTGATGAAAGCGGTAGATAAATTCGAATACCGTCGTGGCTACAAGTTTTCAACTTACGCCACCTGGTGGATTCGACAGGCGATCACCCGCTCCATCGCTGACCAGGCGCGTACCATTCGTATTCCGGTACACATGATCGAAACGATCAACAAGCTCAACCGCATTTCGCGTCAGATGCTGCAATCCATGGGGCGTGAAGCCACCCCCGAAGAACTTGCAGAAAAAATGGAAATGCCGGAAGACAAAATTCGCAAAGTGCTAAAGATCGCCAAAGAGCCGATCAGCATGGAAACGCCTATCGGTGACGATGAAGATTCACATCTCGGTGACTTCATTGAAGATCAGAACATACTGTCACCCGTAGAATCTGCAACGTCAGGCGGCCTTGGCGAAACCACTCACGAAGTACTGGCAAGCCTCACACCGCGTGAAGCGAAAGTACTGCGTATGCGCTTTGGTATCGATATGAATACCGATCACACCCTTGAAGAAGTCGGTAAGCAGTTTGATGTAACACGTGAGCGGATTCGACAGATTGAAGCCAAAGCGCTGCGTAAACTTCGCCACCCTACCCGTTCAGAGCAATTGCGTAGTTTCCTCGACGGCGAATAGCAACACCCTGCTCGGCGCACGCAAGGTGCGCCGACTACCTACCCCCCCCTTAAACCAACTTACAGTTGGGATGATGCAGCTCAGCATGGCAGTTGCCACAAAGCAAAGTGCACTTCGAAGCTTCCTCAACAATTGCCGACCACTTCCTGTTAGAGAGCGAACGTAAATCAAGCTGGAACGCTTTGGTTTTCGGATCGAGGTGATGAAATTCCATCGCTGCATAGTTCCTGTTGTACTCGCAGCTGGCGCACTCACCCCCGAAACGGCTGATCAGCTCGATCTTCCGGTCACGTCCTCTGTCTTGCTGGGTAATATAGTTTTGATGGACGTTATTTCCGAATTTGTTCTTACACTCACGCGAGCAGAATTTCGTTTGTCTTCCGGTCAACGGTTTCAAACAGACAGCACAATTCATCGCCAGATTAACCAATAAACACATTCACAAAAATCACGAGACGACCTGCCTCATCTGTTGTACTATACTCGCGTTGTGGGCCTGTAGCTCAGTTGGTTAGAGCAGTGGACTCATCAGAATGGTGCGTCGCTATTGAAAAGTAGCGAATGAACGGGATGAATTCAGGGAAACCTTAGCGCCCGATGTTATCGGGGCCGAAGGCAATCCTGAGCCAAGCCAAAGGTACACCTTTGGAAGGTGCAGAGACTACCTGAGAACTGCAGTGTTCTTAATAACAGGCAAGAGCGTCCCGCACCCCACCAGCCAAAGCTCAATCGTCAGGTTAAACTGCGGCTGAGGGTGATGAGATAGTCCGCTCCGGCAGAAATGTTCGGAACAAAGTGAATCCATTGGTCGTAGGTTCAAATCCTACCGGGCCCACCATTTCTTTTTGTTTTGCCTGCGGCTGCTTGGTGTGATGCGCTTGCAGCGGGCTTGGGGTGTCGCCTGCAGCGGGCTTGGGGTGTCGCCTGCAGCGGGCGTTACTTTGAAAAGAGCAAAGTAACCAAACTCTTTATCGCGAATGACTGGCCCTGCGGGTGGCGGTCTTTGCTGTGGTTTTAGTTTTTGCTGCTTCTGTCTGTCTTCAGTTTTCTGACCCCTGTCCTCCGAAACGCCATTTTGAGTGTTGCCGCTCCACCGGGCCGCGCAGACGTGCATCCATGCACTGCTGCGCTAACGCTGGCATCCATGCCGCTTGTACCCGGTGGATCGACAACACACAAAACCTATCATCACGCTGGTAAAACGCTGTTGCGTATTGGTTTAGATGTTTGATCTTCTGAACTGTGACCTTTGGTCTCCGGTCTCCAGTGTCTCTAATTCAACACCTACAACTCGCTCAGAAATGTATCGCGTCCATGTGTGCCGCAAGATGACTACACATGGCACTACTAATC
>CALHCI010000088.1 GCA_937931165.1 uncultured Granulosicoccaceae bacterium | reverse complement strand
CGACGGGCCCGAGATCCGGCTAATGCGACTTAGTGGTTTTCTTTCAATCTCACCAAAGCTCTGGTAGTCAACGGCAGGCCAATCCGGTATTGCAGCAAGTACCGGTGAAACCTGAACGCCATGATCAACTGCTGCAGAATTGCTTATCACGCTTTTAACGTAGGCTTTAACATCAGCACGGAGAATCCTTTGCTTCTGACCACTGCCGGTTACCCCGGTTAATTCAACTCCGAGTTCACGTGCGAGGCGTCGTACCGAAGGAGAAGCATACACAGGTGGGGCTGATGGATGGCGTACAGCCTGTGCCATTGCGCTTACGTCGTCTTGTGTATGCACCGCTACCGTTTCAGGTATCGATTGCCTGATTTCCTTTGATGTACCTGCAACCACAGCGGGTTGATCTGTGTTTGCGGTCGGGTTCGTTGTCGCTATGTCACTACCTGAACCTTCGTTTTCAGTGGACAACCCGGCATCGCTTTCGAGCGTGAGGATAACACTGCCTTCACTGACCAGATCATCTACGGCAACACCAATTTCAGTCACTATTCCACCAGCGCTGCAAGGCACATCAAGTGTCGCTTTATCACTTTCGACGACAATAACAGTGTCGCCCTCATTGACCCTTTCACCAACAGAGACACTGATTTCAATCACCGGAACATCACTAAAATCACCGATGTCCGGGACTTGTATCTGAATATTTTCTGACATAAGGCTCTCCGTTACGCCTGCCACGGAGCGGGTGCGCCGGAGTCTATACCCAGAGCCACAATGGCATCGGTATGAACTTTTTTATCAATAGCGCCTGTTTGCACCAGAGACTCGATAGCGGCAAGGGCAATATGTTGCCTGTCCACCTCAAAGAACCGGCGCAACGCAGGGCGATTGGCAGAGCGGCCAAAGCCATCGGTTCCGAGAATGGTCATTGAAGCACTGACAAAAGGTGAAATCTGTTGAGCCAGAGCTCGCACATAATCAGTGGCAACAATGACCGGGTCGTCTCCTGGTAAAAGCTGCTGCACAAAACTGGTCTCTTTTTGTTCTGAAATATTCAGGCGATTACGTCGCTCAACACGAATCGCATCACGTGTAAGTTCATTAAAGCTCGTGATACTGTAAACCTCGGCGGATAGTCCGAATTCGCTATGCAGCAGTTTGGCTGCGGCAATCACTTCTTTAAGAATGGCGCCGGCACCAAGCAACCTGACTGTCGGTGCTGCCGGGGTCTCAACAGACATCAATTGATAGCCGCCTTTGATAATGTGCTCTTTAACACCGGCCGGCATGGAGGGCTGCGCATAGTTTTCATTCATGACAGTCAGATAGAAAAACTCGTCTCGCTGTTCTTCCATCATTCTTTTAAGGCCATATTCCATAATGACGGCCAGTTCGTAAGCATAGGCAGGATCATAAGCACGGCAGTTCGGTACGGTAGAGGCAAGCAGATGACTTGAACCGTCCTGATGTTGCAGGCCCTCACCGGAAAGGGTAGTACGCCCTGCGGTCGCACCAAGTAAAAAACCACGTGCACGCTGGTCTGCTGCCGCCCAGATTTGATCACCAACGCGCTGGAACCCGAACATTGAATAGAAGATATAAAACGGCAGCACCTCTACGTTGTGAATAGAATAGGCAGTGGCGGCTGTGGTCCAGGTGCTGATAGCGCTGGCTTCGTTTATACCTTCCTGTATCAACTGCCCGTCGTGTGCTTCCTTGTAAAACATCATGGTGCCCGCATCTTCCGGCTCATATAGCTGCCCCTCGGTGGCATAGATACCCACCTGTCTGAACAAATTATCCATACCGAAGGTACGTGCTTCATCTGCAACAATAGGTACCAGACGCCTGCCAAATGATTTGTCTTTCAACAGACCACTCATCATCCGCACAACCGCCATCGTGGTCGACATTTCCTTACCGTCTGCCTCCAGTGCAAACTTTGCGTAATCTTCAAGCTTTGGCAGCCCGGGGGAGGGAGTGGTGGCCTGTGCGTAGCGTTTCGGTATCTCTCCGCCCAGCTCATGGCGACGTTCTTTGAGGTAACTGATTTCAGGGGTGTTATTTGATGGCCGGTAAAATTCCAGGTTTTCCACCTGCGTATCTGACAATGGCAGTTCAAAACGATCGCGAAATTCAAGTAGTGCTTCAACATCAAGCTTCTTTGCCTGATGGGCAATCATGCGGCTTTCTCCGGCGCCCCCCATGCCAAAGCCTTTTTTGGTTTTAGCCAGAATGACCGTCGGCTGACCTTTATGTGCTTTGGCTGCGGCAAATGCAGCGTAGACTTTTTTTACATCGTGTCCGCCACGGCGCAGCTGATGGATTTCTTCATCTGACATATGCGCCACCAGGGCGGCGGTTTGCGGATCGGCATCGAAAAACCTGGCGCGATTGTAGTCACCGTCTTTTGAACCAAGGTTCTGATACTCACCATCAACCGTTTCTGCAAAACGTCTGAGTAACACGTTGTCCTTATCAGCTGCAAAAAGCGGGTCCCACTCAGAGCCCCATAACACTTTAATGACATTCCAGCCGGCACCCACAAACAACGCTTCCAGTTCCTGAATGATCTGACCGTTGCCTCTGACCGGTCCGTCGAGTCGTTGCAGATTGCAGTTCACAATAAAAGTCAGGTTGTCGAGCTTTTCACGCGCAGCAAGCGTTAAACCGCCAACTGATTCCGGTTCATCCATTTCACCGTCACCGAAAAATCCCCATACATGTCGGTCAGTGCTGTCTGAAAGTTTTCGTGCATGCAGGTACTTCATAAAGCGCGCCTGACTGATGGCAGACATCGCAGCAAGCCCCATTGAGGCGCCGGGTATCTGCCAGTAGTCATCCATCAGCCACGGATGCGGGTAGGAACTTAAGCCGGAACCGGGTACTTCCTGACGATAGTTTCTAATCCGCTCTTCAGACATTCTGCCTTCAAGAAAAGACCGTGCGTAAATAGCCGGTGCGCAATGCGCCTGCACATAGAATATATCGCCGCCGAAAGTGTCACTTCTGGCGCGAATAAAATGATTGAACGCCACTTCAAGCAGTTCGGCCGCTGAAGCGTAGGTTGCGATGTGACCACCCAGTTCTCCATAGGCTTTATTGGCCCGAACCACCATTGCCAGCGCGTTCCAGCGAATCAGACTATTAATGCGCTGTTCAATCTCGGGATTACCGGGGTAGACCGGCTGTTGCGAAACCGGAATGGTGTTGCGATAGGAAGAGTAGGGGAGCCCGCTGGTAGACACCCCCAGGCGCCGCGCGCGGTCCTGCAGCATCGACAACACATAGTGGGCACGGCGTGCGCCCTGATTGGCATTGAGCGCTTCCAGAGACTCGATCCACTCCCTGGTTTCTTCCGGGTCAATATCGATTGTCCGTTGGGTGTTGTCTGCCACTCGCTCGCTCCAGTTCTTACACCACTAACAATTTATCTGCGCCATACGAGCGAATTCCTGCAAATTTCGGTACAAAGGATGGATTTATTAGTGAATATCACCAACAATGCTCAAAAGCGCGCTTGATTTAACCAGGCTCAATATAAATGACCGAATCCCTCGACAACATTGATCGAAAAATACTCATCGAACTCCAGCGCAATGGCCGCCTTTCCCATCAGGAACTTAGCGAGCGGGTCGGCTTGTCTGCCACACCGTGCGCGCGCCGAATTCGCAAGCTCGAGCAAACCGGTGTTATCAAAGGTTATGCAGCAATTGTAGACGAGGCTCGGCTAGGCTACGGTTTTTCAGTATTTGTATCGGTCAGGCTTGATCACCAGACTGATGACCGCCTGCTTAATTTTGAAGACGAGATTCTGCAACTCCCCGAAGTGGCTGACTGCTGGCTGATGACCGGCAACCGCGACTATCTGTTGCGTATTGCCCTGACAGATCTCACAGAATTCGAGCGCTTTCTAACGGGCACACTCACCAAGATTCCCGGTGTCGCCTCGATAGAGTCTTCCATACCGATACGACGGGTCAAAGAACAGATGGCGCGTTTTTAGTAAAAGGCCAACAACCAAACTAGCTGACGATTCGTCTCCGGGTACGTTCCTGTTGGAAGCCTCATTTAACCAGATACCAATTCGTTATACTCTGCATAGATTAACTGACACCTTTGCACTTCTACATGTCATCACATTCCCCGGGCTTTCTGCAGTCCGCTTCCTACGTTGCCAAAGGCTGGCGTCTGATCAGGCAACCCGGTCTTCGACGCTTTGTTTTCATGCCGCTATTGGTCAACCTGATTGTTTTCGGCGGCGTTGGCTGGCTGGTCAACGCATGGGCGACCGGATGGCTTGACTCACTGGGTCTGTTTTCGCGCTGGGGCGACTGGTGGATTGTGCAGGCACTGCAAACTGTTTTGCACTGGCTGGTATCGCTCATACTGATATTCAGTCTGGCGTTTGTGTTCACGCTGTTGGCCAACCTGATCGGAGCCCCGTTTAACGGGTTGCTGGCCGAACGGGTAGAGGCACATCTTACCGGTGCCGGAACCGAACCATCACCGTCATGGCTAACCCTGGTTAAAAGCCTGCCGCGACTTATGGGATCAGAGGTTCGTAAACTGCTTTATCTATTGATATGCATTGTGCCCTTGTTGCTGCTGCAGTTTGTACCACTGATTAATCTGATCGCGCCGTTTCTGTTGTTTCTTTTTGGTGCATGGATGTTTGCACTTGAGTACATGGACTATCCGCTCGGCAACCACGGCGCACTGTTCAAAGAAGTGCGGCTCACCATGCGTGCCAGACGAAAAGTGGCCTATGGTTTCGGATCGGCAGTGGCGGTGATTAGTATGATCCCTGTGGTCAATCTCTTCATCATGCCCGTGGCGGTTGCCGGAGCCACCGCGTTATACGTTGATTTTCTAAAAGACGACGGTGTTATGTGATGTGCATAGTCGTCAGAACCTGCTGCCCAATTATGCCGTCATTCGTTAATACCGAGCCGTTACATGAAATCAGCTGCTAGCAAAAAACATCTCATCCAGCTTTTTCTGGCAATTGCGCTTGGGCTATCCGGTGCCGTCTATGCACAAACCGGCACTGGCTACAAAGTCATTGAAACTGTCGCACATAACCCTGACTATTTTACACAGGGACTGGAATTGCATGACGGGCTGATGTTTGAGAGCAGCGGCCGTTACGGAAAATCCAAAGTCAGAAAATACCGGCCAGACAGTGACGACACGTTACACGAGGTGCCACTTGCCGAGCGTTTGTTCGCTGAAGGATTAACCATCTTCGATAACGAACTATTCTTACTCACCTGGAAAGAAAACACGCTTTTGGTATTAGACACAGACAAACTGAATATAAAGCGTGAACACACCTACAAAGGTGAAGGCTGGGGTCTTGCCAGCGATGGTAAGCAGCTAATCATGAGCGACGGTAGTGACACCATCACTTTTCGTAATCCTGGTACCTTTGCCGTAGAACGGGAAATAAAAGTCCACTTTCAACAACACACAGTACAGCGACTTAATGAATTGGAATTTGCGCAAGGGTACTTGTGGGCTAACATCTGGCTTGCGCCGGTTATTGTTAAAATAAAACCAACCACTGGTGAGGTCGTCGCGTTCTATGACTTTACCGAGCTGGTCGCACAGCATTCAAACGGCAACAATGAGCGCGTGCTAAACGGCATCGCCTACGATACAGAAAAAGAAGCTTTCTGGATTACCGGTAAACTGTGGCCAAAACGTTATCTGGTCAGCCTGGATTAATGTGCAGCGACAGATCGTTAGCAACATCACATCGCCAGTAACACTGTGTTTTAATCAAAACTACTGTTCAATAATCTCATCGCATCACAGGAGCTTTGCAGGGTGACAACCATCCACGACAACAATCGTGCTTTGCTGCAACCATTACGTCTTGCGCAGTACAACTGGGATGCAAAGGAAATACAGCGACGTCTTAAAACGTTATGCGCACCGGACGCCATATTCAGACTGGCTTATCCATTTGGAGAGATGCATGGCGGGCACGCCTTTTATGACAACGCGCTTGGTGTTCTGCAAGCCGCGTGGCCGGATGTCGAGCGACGTGACTGGCTAATGATGGCTGGTAGTGATGATCATGGGGCAAACTGGGTAGGTTGTGGCGGTCACTTTGTGGGTACATTTATTTCCCCGTTTCTCGATATCCCCCCGACTGGTCACTACACCCATATGCGCTTTCATGAATTCTATCGCATCGAAGACGGGCAGATCGTTGAGTATCAGGCACTGTGGGATATTCCTGAAGTAATGATGCAGGCTAACGCGTGGCCAATGGCACCTTCTCTGGGCCGTGAATTCTGTATTCCCGGTCCGGCTTCCGGTGATGGTCTTAATCGTGAGTCTCGCGATGAACAAACAAGCACCGGCAGCAAAAAGATTGTTATCGATATGCTTGAACACATGACACGCCATCCGTCACAGGGTGGCCCCGAAGTCATGCGAATGCATGAGTTTTGGAACGCCAGAATGAATTGGTACGGGCCTGCAGGCATTGGCACCGGCAGAGGGATAGAGGGCTTTCGTAACTGGCACCAGATACCCTTTCTAAACGCCATGCCGGATCGCGGGCAGAAGTCTGATCAAATCGTCTTTCATTTTTTCGGTGATAATAACTATTGCGCCGTAACCGGCTGGCCAGACATGATTCAAACGATAACCCATGATGGCTGGATGGGCATTGCACCAACGGATAAAGAAATCACCTTGCGAAGCCTGGACTTCTGGCGAATAGAAAACGGCCGCATTCGCGAGAACTGGGTACTGGTCGATCTGCTCGATGTATATCAACAACTGGGGGTTGATGTATTCGCACGTCTGCGGGAATTTAACAAGGCGCGTAACCCGGGATCCATTCCATTGCACAGCATTCCTTCATGAAGGGATTTGATTCCAGATTCAATAGGCCCTGACGATCCTCAAATGCCACCACGGGTAGCAGCCAACCCGCCTATCAATCATTTTCCCGGTTGTTTGTCGCCATATCAGAGCTCTTTTCAGAAAAATTTAGGCAAACTTTCGCGTCAATAACCGTGATTGTAAACGCTTGCTATCTCACTATGCGTGTTCGTCTAGAGGGAGAGGGGTAAGCATGAAAATCATAAGTCGCAAAACTAAAGGGCTGTTGTTTCTTGCTTCAGCCGTTTTTACGGTTAATGCTGTAAACGCAGATTCCGGTCCGGTAGAGAAGCAACTGGAAATTGGAAACTTTACGCTGCAATTTACTGAAGCCGGGGCTGGTGACACGATCGTTGCTATCCACGGGGCGGTGTCTGACAAGCGGGTCTGGGACAGCTATCAGCAGCCACTATCTGATCAGCATCGCCTTGTTACCTACACCAGACGCTACTATGGCACTCAACCATGGCCAGAGGGTGAAAATGTATACGATGCAAGTGTTCATGCAGAAGATCTTGCCGCGCTAATTCGCGCTACAAACTCCGCACCCGTAAATTTGATTGCACGATCATCAGGTGGCTACTCTGCAGTGATTACCGCCGTAAAATATCCTGAACTGGTTAAAAGCCTGGTGCTGTGGGAGCCCTTTGTCGGTAACGATTTTGTACCAAGTGCCGGTTTCGATGATAAATCGGTCGAACTAATCAACGCATTTCGCAAAGGATTTGGACCGGCCGCAAAAGCTGCAAAGTCCGGTGACACTAACACCGCCGTCGAGCACTTTATTGAGCATGTCTATGAAATGGAAAAGGGCAGTTTCCATGAATTGTCAGACTCCTACAAGGAATTATTCTATGACAATGCACGGACTCTTTCGTTACTCTATACCGGAAAAACCACAGACAAAGTGACCTGTGATTTTCTCGGTAAAATACAGGCACCCACATTAGTGCTTCGCGGTAGCGATACCGATGAAGGCTACGCAATGACCCACATCAAAGCGGCTGAATGCATACCCGGCAGCCAGTTAAGCGTAATCGAAGGTGTCGTGCATGATGGTGCCGGTAAAAAGGTAGCAGAGATTGCACAACGGGCACAGGAATTCTGGCGTACGGTGAAATAAAATATAAAACTCCACTGAGACTGTTGATTGTGTAATACAGTGTCAGCCTACAGTAGATTCTGACACAGCTTCCAAAAAACAGGTGCTGCGTCTTCATGGAAAGACGTATGCCGAGAGTTACAAAATAAGTTAAAATGCTAACAATTCAAATCGCTTGATTTACCATCCAGTGCTCGCGCTCCATTAGTAAGCACCTATGACTGAAGCCTCCAATTGCTTGAAGGCGGAACGGATTACTAGTATCGAGTGTCGTGGATCTGCTTTCAGGGGTAAGTGCATTTGTCTGCGAAGAACCAATGTATAGCGAGTTACGTTGATTGCCCACAAATCGAACAATTCACCAGTTCCAAAAGTGAAACCTCCGCAATCAATAGATATCTCTGTAGGAAGGTTTACCGTGTAAGTATCATACAGTAGTGTGAACTACAGCTTGTAGGAAAATCCCTACACGCATATCACGATCTGATTTCACAAAAGAGGGCCAGCGAAAGAAGCTGGAAAGGCTGTGTCGCTATGTTAGCCGTCCGGCGGTGTCAGAAAAGCACAAGTCGCAGACATAAAATGGATAGGTGCGCAACGAGCTGAAGACGCCGCATCGGGATGGGACGACACACGTGATCTTCGATCCACTGGATTTTATTGCGAGATTAGTAGCGCAGATCCCGAATCCGAAAGTGAATCTGGCGCGCTGCTATGGAGTGTTTTCCCCGAACAGCCGCTGGCGTGATCAAGTGACGCCAGGGAACAAAGGCACCCATCTTTTCCGGTTATAGCCTGTCCTGATTGAAGTGTTTTAAGCGCTTCTTCAAAGTTGAATTTCTCTGACATTGGTCAATCCAATTTTGTATACAATTGTGGATTGACGCAGAATTTTTACCACTCCCCGAAAAACGGCGTTTATACTTCCGGCTGTTCTGGTACTGGTTCCAAATAGATCCTATCAGGTACCAGTCGTCATAATCAGAAAAAGCCGCTGGCTCTGAGAAGAAGTCTCCAATATTCTGCCACAGCCAACTAGCAAAAGCGGGAGTCCCACTGGCTTTGCCGGGGAGGCTCCCAGAGCTTGACACATATTTTTAAGTGGTTAACGGAGGGGCCGCGAAGCCATTAAATTAAAGGGTTTAAAGTGTTTCCCAAAACTAATTTAAGTTTCTTTCAAAGAACCAGTACTTTTAAGCTCTTCGCGCATATCGTCGCAGACTGCTTAGCTTTTTTAACATCAGTACTGGCAGCTTACTATTGCTCCTTTCTAATAAAGCAGGGGATCGACCCAGAGCTGCCTCATCCGTCCGTGGAAGCAGCTCTTCGAGCTTATCCAGCACTTTTTTTTATACCGATGCTTGGGCTCCTAATTGGCAGTTATTCGAAGGGTCATTACTCAAGGTTCAAAGGTCTATGGGAGGAGTGGGGGGAACTTACTAAATTGAGTCTATCCATTCTTGGCTTGACAATTGGGGTGCTTTTTATCTCCAAAATTAATTTCTCTCGCGCATGGATTTTGGGGAGTTGGTCTCTGATTTTGATAAGCATTCCTTTGGTGCGATGCCTCACGAAAACTGTTCTTCATAAACAAGGGAAATGGCTTACCCCGGCAATCATCTTGGGCTCCGGTCAGAACGCAGTGGATGCGGCTTTGGCATTGGAAAGTGATTTCAACATGGGG
Source organism: uncultured Granulosicoccaceae bacterium (assembly GCA_937931165.1). Taxonomy (GTDB): domain Bacteria; phylum Pseudomonadota; class Gammaproteobacteria; order Granulosicoccales; family Granulosicoccaceae. The sequence goes on along the minus strand of CALHCI010000088.1, from coordinate 1,654 downwards.
TATCGTGTCATCGGCCTGGCAGAAATAGATAGATTGAACGCCACAGTCGAAGCCAAAACTGATAGTTTGGCTCTGACTATATCAGCTGAAGACCCCATCACTAGAAAAGAACATGTATTTGCCCTGGTCCATAGTAAGCAAGATTTACTAAAAATAATTGAAGAAACCAAACCCTACTTTGTGCTTGCGCTTGAGCCTGGGGAGCATTCGAAATACCAGTCATTTGTAAGCGAAGTAATGCTGCATAGTAAAAACTTCAGTATTATTCCTCCATTAAAAGGAGTGCCGTTGGTCGGTGCAGAGATTTCACCAATATTTCGTCATGATGTTTTGCACCTGAAAATTAGAAATAACCTTTCAAGTTGGAAGGTAAATTTAAGTAAGCGTATCTTTGATATAATTTTAGCAACTGTTTGTCTCATATTATTGTCACCGATGCTGCTTATTGTGGCAGCATTGATTAAAAGCGATGGAGGCAATGTATTTTTCATCCAGCGCAGAGCGGGTTTTAAAGGAAGGACATTTGGCTGCTTGAAATTTCGATCAATGTGCGCCAACTCTGATGATGTATTAGAGCGGTTATTAGCTTCAGATCACAAGTTAAGAAAAGAGTACCTCGACACTCAGAAGTTAAAGGATGATCCAAGAATAACCAAGATTGGCAAGATAATAAGAAAATACAGTATTGATGAGTTACCACAATTGTTTAACGTATTGTTAGGGCAAATGAGTCTTGTTGGACCACGACCGGTTCGTCCTGACGAGTTACTATCACATTACGGTCAAAGTGCGGATTTATACAAGAGCTCTCCACCGGGCATAACGGGGTTATGGCAGGTGAGTGGACGCAATGATTTAGATTATCAGACCAGGGTTCGGTTGGATGCCTGGTATGTTCAGAATCAGAATTTTTGGGGAGATCTAAAGCTAATCGGTAAGACTGTTGGGGTTGTTTTGAAAGGTGAAGGAGCTTACTAGCAGTCAGCCTTAACTTAGTCAATACTATATTAGAGTGGCCAAATGAAGGCGTATGATAGACAACAAATATATGACTACAGCAAATAGCGGAAATGTTCCGCCGCACAGATATCCAGAACATCAATCACAGCATGTCAGCACAAGTGTAAAAGGCGTTCTTATTTCTGCGGCTAACTGCTCTGGAAAATCCTATATGCTTAACAGTATCAGTCAGAGCAGTAGTATTAATAATCTAATTGTATTTGAAATGGACAGCCTCAAATACTATTGGAGCAAGGTGCTTGAGAAAAAATTGCCAATTGCCAGACAGAAGTTTTTTGATTGGCGCTCTGAACAAGATAACAGTGCTTTATTGGAGGAGTTAAGTTCTAACTTGTCCGCTTCTTCACCAGAAGCTGAGCTGATAAAGTTGAAGCTACTGGATTTGTTGATATCCTCAGATAGATTTGTAACTGTCTTGCCGCAAATATTGAGGCATACAGATGAAGGTAAGCGCTTTATTGAAATATTAGAGAATTACTTTCGTGTTCGATTAGTCAATATTGCTATAGTTCCCAGTAAATGGAGATACGCTTTAAATTTTTGCCTCAGACTGCGTGTTTGGAATTTTGCATATATGAAAAGAGGCCTGGCAGAGCGACAGATGCTTATTACACAAAGTCATAATTATGACTAT
>CALHCI010000087.1 GCA_937931165.1 uncultured Granulosicoccaceae bacterium | reverse complement strand
GTACTACCAGCCTGTGCTGTAATCGCTGCTTGCAGGCACTCTATGATGTCTGTCTTTGCGTTAAGCAAAGCACCATCAAGACTGAAATAGTACCGGTCTGATAATTCCTTCTTCATAACTGCCTACGCCCTTAAACAACCTCACTCCCTGCAATTAGTATACTCCAGAAGAAAACACAGCGAGTTATACGCCAATCGCACTATCAGTCCGAAATTTTATTAATTAATACTTTTAGATTCCCATATTTTTTACACAACCGGGAACCGGCCAGCCGCCACCCTGTCCAACCCTGTCCCGACTTAACGATCATTCTCTATGCTAAACAGACGCCGATCTCTACTGCTATTGTGGTTACTACTTAGTTGTACGATGCTGCGCGCCGAGCCAGTCAACCGCCCGGTGCTCAGTCAGTCGACATTGCAGGCGATAGCCGGTTTGCCAGCGGTAGAAGGTGCAGAGGCAACCAGTCTTAACGACATTAACGGCAAACCGCTACTGGTGACTTTTTTTGCCAGCTGGTGCCCGCCCTGCAGGGAGGAGTTTGCCCACCTTAACGAACTACACGAAAAGTACGCCGATACGGACCTAAGAATTCTTGCCATCAACGTTTATGAGGCATGGGATGAAAACGACGCCATACGCATGCAGAAATTCATCAGCACTACCCTGCCGAAGTTCCCGGCGCTGAAGGGTTCAGAAGAAATACGTGAAATGTTCGGTGGTATTGATCGAATTCCCACTGTGCTCGGTTTCGACCAGGCGGGGAATCCGGCGTACCACTTTGTTCATAAGCGCGGTGCCAATAAAACCAATGCGACGTTTGACGAACTCGATAAGGCAGCGATTGCGCTACTGGCTGCGGGCTAGTACGCCCCCTCCATGGTAAAATCTATTATTCGCCATAATTGATCATAATTCACGACCGGCATTGGTATGTTTGCCGCTTAGAGTATCCCTATTCAGATCAGGGAGCTCGGACATGGGCGTGGTTCTACTATTTATTTCAGGGGTCAGTTTTGCGTTGCTGGCGATCTATCTGGTGTTCTCGTTAATGACCAGATTCATCCGGCCGTAATACCAGCGTTAGCCAAATTCTACTTTGATAGATTCGGTGTGCTCACCGAGCAGCGGTGTTCTGGTTTCGGGCGCACCGCAAGGTGTTGACCACTGCACCGGAGGCGCAGGCAACTCAAGCAACTGTCCATCGGTTGTTTGGTAGCCGGCACCGGCAAAAGCCACATGCGATTTTATATCACCTGCGCTGTTAATCGCACCGTAGGCAATTTTCGCGTCTTCGAGCCTTTGCTGAAAGGTTTTTGATGTCATTTGCCCTGTTATTTTATTGATACAAGCTTCCAACGCTACGACATGCGCCACCCGGCTGTTGTTTGAAGTAAAGCGACTGTCTTCAAGTAGTTCCGGGGCCTCAAGTGCCTGTGAACAGAGTCGCTGCCATTCACGTTCATTCTGTATAGACAGCAAGGTTTGCCTGCCATCGGCACAGAGGTAGGCACCATATGGTGCAATTGACGGGTGCTTTAGTCCGACCGGTTGCGGCGCGCCTTCGCCATACTCTGCGTGCATGTAGGGCACAGCCATCCAGTCAGTGGCCACACCAAATAGCGACACCGAAATTTCCTCACCGACTCCGGTAGCCTGCCTTTTAAACAACGCTTCGAGCACACCGCCATAGGCAGTCACACCGGCACCGATATCACAGACGGAGACACCGATGCGACCGGGCGCTTCAGGGCTGCCGGACACCGAGATTAATCCGCTCTCTGCCTGCACCAACAAATCGTAACCACGTCTTGCAGATGCTTTTCCATCGACTCCGTAGCCAGAGATATTGCAGACCACCAGACCCGGGTTGAGCCTGTGCAACGCTTCAGTTGAAAAGCCGGCACGTGCCAGTGCACCCGGTGACAGGTTCTGCACCAGCACATCAGCTTTGCATAACATCGAGCGAAGAACAGCAGCATCGTGCTCCTGTTTGAAGTCGAGGCACACGGACTCTTTGCCCTGGTTAAGCCATGTAAAGTAAGAGCTCTCGCCACGTGCCGCAGTATCGTAGTTGCGAGCAAAGTCTCCTTCCGACCGTTCTACTTTGATCACTCTGGCGCCGGCGGCGGCAAGTTTGGAGGTACACAAAGGGGCGGCGACCGCCTGCTCTATGGCGACGACTAACATGCCTTGTAGCGGTTGCATTTGGGTGTCTGGGTTCTGGTGGCTGTGGGACTTATGATACTACTTGATGTGGGTGGCGGTTTATTAGTGGATAACCAATATGTCGGGTAACCGTCCATCTCGTACGATACATCTTCAGAGCCGAAATGCCTTCCCTGTCGCTTAGGCTCCGAGACTTTCACAAGCAGGCACAAGTAGGCACAAGTAGGCACAAGCGGGCACAAGTAGGCACAAGCGGGCATAAACAGGCACAAGTGGGAGGGTGATCTTGTGCGCGTGGCAAAAACCGTGCTCCTGACAAGCCAATCGCCCCACCCTCCCGCTCGCGGGAGGGTCAGCTTCTCAGTGTTGAGGAAGGGCTCTTAATGCTAAGCCTTCAGGCAATCACGCGATCCCGGCGCCGGCTTTGAAGCCAATAAACCAGACCGAGCAACAGCAACGCCGGCAGATAGAAAATCTCTTTCGGCATGCGATCAACAGGCTTTTTGATTTCGGAGATTTGCACTGGCTCGTCAGCGTAGAAGTCAAACAGATTGCCAATCTTTTCAAAGTACGGGGTTCCCACCATCGGTTCGTCGATGATGGCAATACCATCCTCCAGCCGCACATCAAGACCAGCTTCAGTCAATCGATCGGCTGCTTCGGCAGGTGATCCGAGTGGCACCAGCAGTGTGGTTGAATCTTCTTCGCCGGTATTAAAGTTCGGCCCGCTCACGACAAAAGTCGCGGTACCGTTGGGCGTGATATCACCGACAACATCATAAACCTTACCACCCGCTTCGGAGACATACGGCGGCTGTATCTTATCCAGCCAATAACCTGGTCTGAATAGTGTGAATGCCACCAGCAGCAGTATTGCCGACTCCCAGATACGGTTTTTAGTCAGGAACCATCCTTGTGTTGCTGATGCGAATAACATCATGGCGATTACCGCGACAATAAAAATAAAGATTGCCTTCATCCAGCTCACATCGATTAACAGCAGTTCGGTATTAAAGATAAACAGGAATGGCAGCAACGCGGTTCTGATGTCATACGCAAATCCCTGAATACCGGTTTTAATCGGGTCCGCTTTACCAATCGCCGCTGCTGCAGTTGCAGCCAGACCCACGGGAGGCGTGTCATCAGCCAGAATACCAAAGTAAAAAACAAACAGATGCACTGCAATAAGCGGCACGATCAATCCGCTCTTTGCACCAAGCGCTATAATCACCGGAGCCATTAAGCTCGATACAACAATGTAGTTGGCAGTGGTTGGCAACCCCATACCGAGAATAAGACTCATCACGGCAACGAGAATCAGCATAACCATTAAGTTGCCACCAGCAAGAAACTCGACAAACTCACCGATCACCTGGTGCGCACCGGTTAATGAGATAGTACCGACAATCAAGCCTGCAGCACCGGTAGCAATGGCAATACCGATCATGTTGCGTGATCCCGAAATCATACCGTCAACCCATTGCGAAATACCTTTAGCGAAGCCTGGACCAATCTGGCCACCCTGCCCACGGAATATCGCTTTAATCGGGTGTTGAGTGAGTGTGACAATAATCATTGCAATAGTTGCCCAGAATGCAGACAACGCCGGTGACAAACGCTCGATAATGATGCACCAGATTAATATGACAATGGGCAGTATGTAGTAAAGCCCGGTAATTGCTGTCGCGCCTGCATGCGGCAATTCTGTAATAGGTGCGTCTGGCTCATCGACAACCAGATCCGGATGTCTTGATGCCAGAAACAACAATATTAAATACGCCACAGAACACAGTACTACCACCGCCATAAATGCATTTTCCGGCATAACGGTTTTTATCCAGCCAAGGCCGTAGTAAACCGCTATACCTAACAGCGCTATGCCGATAAAACCACTTAGAAAGCCAATCAGCTTATTAGCGAGTGTTTTAGTAGACGGGTGCTTTGGCAGACCCTGCAGATTCATTTTGCAGGCTTCAAGGTGAACGATATATACCAGCGCTATGTAAGAGACCAGTGCTGGAACAAGTGCGTGCTTAATAATTTCGGTATAGCTGATGCCGGTGAATTCAGAGATAAGAAACGCTGCTGCCCCCATAACCGGCGGTGTTAATTGACCATTGGTTGAAGAGGCTACTTCTACCGCACCGGCCTTCTCTGCAGAGAAACCGGTTCGCTTCATCAGTGGAATGGTAAACGTACCGGTGGTAACGGTATTCGCAATTGATGAACCGGAATACAAACCACTCATTGCAGATGCCACAACCGCTGCTTTTGCAGGGCCGCCTTTTAAATGGCCAAGTAACGCGAACGCAATTTTAATAAAGAAATTACCGGCACCGGCTTTCTCAAGAATAGAACCAAAGAGTACAAACAAAAAGATCAACGATGCCGAAACTCCAAGCGCTACCCCGAACACCCCTTCGTTTTGCATCCAGTAGTGCCACATGGCTTTCCCATAAGAGGCACCTTTCCACTGGATGGTTTCAGGTAACGCCTGCGAGTCACCAAAGAACACATAGGCCACAAAGACACTGGCAACGATTAACAGTGGCAGACCCAGCGTTCTGTATACGGCAACGGCCAGAACAAGCAAACCGATAGTTGAGGCGATAAGATCACCGGTGGTTGGTAAACCTGCCCGTACCGCTATCGATTCACGCAGAAAGACTATATAAAGACAACAACCGGCACCCAGCGCCGCAAGCACCCAGTCATACCAGGGGACATGTTGTCGTGAACTTGACTTAAATAGCGGATAAGCCAGTGCCGCAAGCACAAAGCCGAACGCCAGATGGATGAGCCGTGCATTTGAGTTGGTAACAACCCAACTCATGTCGGTTACTTCGGAAAGCCAGAAAGGCACGTTAGATGCGATATACAGCTGAAAAACCGCCCATATAAACGCAATGGTGGCAATTAGCTTACCGACAAACCCGGCCGGGTTTCTACCTCCCGTATCGATTTCTGCGACAAAATCCTGGATGTCATCAGGGCCACTGGTAGCCATACTTGTTTCCTCTGTAATTACCTAAGTAACCAAATCGATAAAAAAATGGCCCGGGGTCACCAGGCCATTTTCACTATTGCACTACCAGACGATAGTTCGGTAGTTCAAACCCTTACAGAATATTACGGGGACATTCAACTTACGTCTCCTGTACACGAACACCTGTTCTGTTAGTGGCAGATGACAGTTTTACATCCAGCCACGTTCTTTGTAGTACTTGGCAGCGCCATCATGCAGAGGAGCTGACAGTGAGTCAGCAATCATCTGCTCTTCCGTCAGGTTGGCAAAAGCAGGATGAAGCTTCTTGAACGAATCAAAGTTTTCGAACACCGCTTTTACAACCACGTAAACCACTTCTTCAGGGACGTCTGCGCTGGATACGAAAGTCGCACCAACACCGAATGTGGTGATGTCTTCTTCGTTGTTGTACATACCGGCAGGGATGGTAGCTTCGCGGTAGTAAGGGTTGTCTGCAACCAACTTGGCAATTTCGTCACCAGTGGCATTAACAAGCTTTGAGTCGCAAGTCGCCAGTGATTCCTGAGTCAATGCTGAAGGATGACCAACCAGCCAGAAGTAGGCATCAATCTTTCCGTCACACAGTGCCTGACCGGTTTCAGCAGATTTCATTTCTGAAGCAAGCTTAAGGTCTTTGCGTTCCCAGCCCATTGCTTCTTCGATGACTTCCCAGGTGCCACGTGTTCCAGAACCGGGGTTACCGATGTTAAGGCGCTTGCCTTTGATATCAGAGATGTTGTCGATACCGGCATCTGTGCGGGCCAGAATGGTGACAGGCTCCGGGTGTACAGAGAATACGGCACGCAGGTTTTCGAATTTGCCCTGCTCTTCAAATTTTGAAGTACCGTTGTACGCATGGAACTGCCAGTCAGATTGTGCAACGCCAAACTCGAGCTCACCGGCACGAATAGTATTGATGTTGTAAATTGACCCGCCAGTAGATTCCGCTGAACAACGAATACCGTGCTCTTTGCGGTTTTTGTTGACCAGACGACAAATTGCGCCACCTGTCGGGTAGTAGACACCGGTGACACCACCAGTACCAATAGATATAAATTGCTGTTGGGCCTGGGCTGTGCCAACGCTTAATGCGCCAGCGGCAGCGGCCGCGGCCGCAAGAACTAGTGCGGTTTTTTTCATCTTAAGATATTCCTCAGATAATGTGCGATTGTGAATATTGCCGTGTCTAGCGAACTGCCCGGTCCATGGCCAACGCTACGATGTGACTCTACCAGAATGGTGAACTTGCGTCTCGCGCATCACTCATCCAGTCCGCAACGCACAAATTGGCAGGCCATTACCCGGCAATGAGTTGAGACTACAAAACCGCGTAACACAGGTATATACGCGCGATTACTGATCGGGGAATTTAAGACAGGCAATTATGTACGGGAGATGAAACATCTGGCGCATTAAGCTGAGGTGCTGTGCGCTCTTTATTACTTAATTTATTAACTTTACTCGCAATGGAAAGTGCACTATCTGATAACGACTGTTTCGGGTAGCCCTGCTCGTCGCTTAGGCTCTGTCGTTGTTTGTATGGTGGTATCAGTAACAGGTGCACCCTACATCATACGACATTGGGGGCTCCCGGCGCTTAGACGCTGACCCTCCCACAAGTGGGAGGGTATATCGTGCTGTAAGTAGACTGACGAATGTTGATTTTATCGTTTATCGATCTTTGAGCGCTACAACAAGATAGTCACAATCGATGGCCAGATCAGTAACACTGACAATGCCAGTAACTGAATTCCGATAAACGGCAGGAAGCCACGGAAGATATCTGTTAGTGAGATGTGGGCTGGCGCCACCGATTTGAGATAGAACGCCGCAGGCCCGAACGGTGGCGAGAGAAAACTCACCTGCATATTCATACAGAACAGCACCCCGAACCATATCGCCACCTGACGCGGCTCAAGCTGTCCGATGAGTCCAATTTCTTCGATAGGCAACCGCTGCACAATAGGCAGGAAGACTGGAATGATCAGCAGCACAATGCCTACCCAGTCCATAAACGCACCCATGAACAACAGGATCACCATCATGATGAGAATGACCATCATGGTGGGCATTTCAGCACCGACAATCAGGCCTGCAATGTAAGTCGGACCACCAGCCAGCGTATAGGCACCCGCGAGCGCTGCAGCACCTACCGTTACCCAGATAATGGTTCCGGTTGAGCGCAATGTTCTCATCAGGCTGACCCACACCAGATCAACAGAGGCTTCACCACGAAAGAACGCAATTAAAAATACCGCTAGCGCCCCCATACCCGCTGCTTCAGTAATACCGGTGATGCCGCCATAGATCGAGCCGAGTACAATAAATATCACTGAGAAGGGTGGCACAAGACCTTTACCATGGTGCCAGCCCAGCTTGGTATATTTCCAACCAAACACAACGAACATCAGCAGCAGACAAACGACAACGATACCGATGAGATAAGGGGCGTGATGCACCATGCCGAGTGCTGGCGCTTCAAACCTGTCAGGGTCCGCGCCAGGGACGTTACGACCAGTCACTGTCAGGAACGCTAATCGGGCAAGTAACAACGTTGTGAAGCCGGCTATGAGGATTGACAGGAAAGCCAAAAAGGCTTTCAGTTTTTCGGGACCCGGGAGGTCATCGTCGCGCGGTTCCGGTAACGGGGCCTGTGACGGGTCGAGCCGGGTTCTTACAAGGATGTAGATAATGATGAAACTGGCCAGCATAAAACCGGGTATGAAAGCACCGGTAAAAAGCGCCTTGATCGATGTCTCGGTGATGAGACCAAAAATAATTAATACAATCGAAGGTGGAATCATAGTGCCAAGTGAACCTGACGCACAGATGGTTCCGATAGCCAGATTCTGGTTGTAGCCAAGGCGCAGCATCTGCGGCAACGCGATCAAACCTAACAGCACTACCTCACCGCCGATAATGCCTGACATTGCTGCCATCAAAACCGCCATCAGTGAAGTGACAACGGCAATACCGCCGCGCGTACGACTCATCCAGAAGTTGAGGCTGTCATACATTTGCTTGGCAACACCGGAACGCTCAAGCAGCGCTGCCATAAAGATAAACAGCGGCACCGATAACAGAACGTATTCTGTCATCAGGTCGTAGACTTTTTGTGTGAGTATGTACAGCGGGCCCGTGCCCGGCCTGCCGGTTAGCAGACCCTCCCCGAAACTCATCGGATCCGTAAGCAGCGTTGGTTCGAACTTCATGATCATGACAAGCGCGGCAAGTACCGCAGAGGCAAAGCCCAGCGGCATGCCGATAGCCAACATGAATATCAGCCCTAAAATCAGGACTATTGAAATAGTACCGACATCCATTAGCTTGCTCCCACGCTCTTTTTGATGGCTTCCAACTCTTCCTGGTCAACCAGGTCTTTTTCGATAAGCTCGGATGGATCGCGACCCCAGTCTGCGATCAGATTGAGAAGCGCTTGCATAGCGATAAGGCAAATGACGATAAGTATTAAAGGCTGAATGGTGGCAGGAATCGGTGGATCAAATGCAGTACCGAAAGTCTGCCATTTATAAAACTTGTTGATAAAAACCTGTTTGTAGCTGCCAAACACCAGACAAATGGCAAAAAACCACAGCAGCACTACCCAAATGATATCGCAGATATGCTGAAGCCAGCGTGGCATGACATCGTAGAGTATGAATATTCTAATATGGCTGCGTTGCTGCATCGCGTATACACCGGATAGCATAAATACAAATCCGCCAATCCAGAGGGTGAGTTCATTGGCCCATAAGGTGGGCTTTTCCAACGCGTAGCGAACGAACACCTCGTACAGCATGACGCTGGTCATTGAGATAATCAAGATCATCACAATGCGGCCAACGAACATGGCTATTTTATCTATACGACTGTAGAGCTGAAATTCCATTTGCGCCGGCACCAGCGACTTCACGCCAAAGTAAAATATAAACGGCATCAGGATTAACGCAGCCCAGTCGACGACGTCGGCAACGCCAAACACACCCGGCAGGTTGGGTGTGACGTCTTTTCGTTTATGTATTTCGGTGATTTGCACCGTCAGGCTGGTGGTATCGTCGTGCGGCCAGAGATCGAGAATATAGGCAGGAGCGTGCCAAATGGCCCAGCCTGCGCAAAACACAAACAGAAACGGAAAGATCCATTCCTTAATGTTGCCAGGTTTTTGTTCTTTCATAGATCCCCACGTAATTGAGCGCCTTATTTGCTCAATTATAGCCAACAATGAACTTAACCCCACACACTCATTAAGGAGTGATTGACTACTGATGAGGAGCTTTTACGTCAGGTGCCGGACAAAGAGGCCGCAGCACGTACAAACTGCAGCTGATTACACCGATGCGTAACGAGCAAACGTGCCCGTCGATTTATCGAAGGTATTAAAAAGAGGCAGACTAACGCCTGCCTCCGGAGATGCAACGAGCTAATTACTCAATAGCACCAATTTCTTTCAGGAAGTCCAAGTGTGCAGCCAGAAGCTCTTTTGCTTCAGGTGTGGTTGCATACTCTTCCCAGGTGTCAGCTACTGCTTTACGATAAACGGCCATATCTTCGTCAGACCAGGTGTTAAGCTCAACACCGGCCGCGCGCAGCTCTGCCGCAGCTTTCTGCATTTCGATGCCCTGCTTTGTAGTGGTTTTCAGACCAAGCGCCTGCATAGCAACCGTCATGATTCTCTGGTGTGCTTCAGGCATTGCATCCCAAACGTCTTTACGACAGGCGAGATGGTCAGCAGGCATAGAGTGGAAACCCGGGTAGTTGGTGTTTTTGGCAATATCATACAAACCAAGGCCAACATTGTTAGCGATGGTAGATGCATCTGCACCGTCAATAATACCGGTTTCGAGCGCGGTGAAGATTTCGTTGAAATCCATCACGATAGGCGATGCACCAAGGTTTTCAAAAATGTTGGTGATCACACCTGGAGGCGCTCGGAATTTCCAGCCCTTAAGGTCAGCGACACCAGTGAAAGACTTGGTAGACACCAGTGATTCCGGTCCAGGAATCCACCAGCCAACAAATTCCATATCCTGTGGGTTATACAGCTTGTTCAGTGCTTCATAACCACCACCGTGCAACAGCCATGAATACTGTGTGTATGGATCTGCATAACCACCGTTAAGATCACCAGTAAACTGGAAGGCAGGGTTTTTGCCCACCTGGTAGGCACCACCAGTCATGTCACAATCGAGAATACCTGTGGCCGCAGCATCAAAAGTTTCTGCCGACTTAACGACCGAACTCGCGTAAAACATTTCGATTTCGATGTCGCCGCCAGACATGGTAGTCACGTCTTCTACAAATTCGGCAGCCAGTTCACCGGAAAGTGTTTCTGTGGCAAAGTGGGTTTGAATTCGAAGCTTGGTTTTGTCCTGGGCGATAGCAGAACTGCTCGCCATGGCTATTGCAGCGGTAAGTGCAGCAGCACCGGCAAGCTTTGCGAATGGTGTTTTTTGCTCGTACATATTGATCCTCGCTTGAGAAATTATTTTGTTCAGGCTTGTTTGACTGAAGCGCGTTAGTGATTACAGGTTCCAGCCTTCAAAGACAGATTATGTAACGAACAGGCAGGAGCCCCCGTTACCGCCGACACAATCCAGGCTGAAGTGCACACACTCACTCGATTTAAACATAGTGTGAACACTTTGCCAATTGCCATTTCATCTGATATTTCCGGCATCATATGAAATTTTGCCTGGCGCTGTGCCTGCCGTCACGCTATGGCAAGGTGACCTGTCTTACGCTGCGCAGGATTTCCTCAGGCGTCGCCGGTGCATTAAGTGACGGAAATTGCCCGTTTTCTGCGCAACTTACAATTGCCTGCCGAATGGCTGACCACACAGAAATTGCCAGCATTAACGGTGGCTCACCAACTGCCCTGGAACGCAACACTGTGTTTTCAGCATTGGCGCTGTCACGCAGAAGATTGACGGTAAATCGCGCTGGTGCATCACTGATTGCCGGTATCTTGTAAGTGGCTGGCCCGTCTGTCAGCAGCCGGCCGTTGCTGTCCCATTTTAATTCCTCAGAGGTCAGCCAGCCGACGCCCTGAATGAAACCACCTTCGATCTGCCCGATATCAATTGCCGGGTTAATCGAATTGCCGACATCGTGCAGGATGTCGGCCTGAAGTAATTTGTACTCACCGGTAAGCGTATCAATGATCACTTCAGAGACGGCTGCACCGTTGGCGTAGTAAAGAAAAGGCCTGCCACGTGCGTTATCCCGGTCATAGTATATCTCCGGGGTTTTATAGAAGCCCTGCGCCGACAACGATACGCGTGCAAAATAGGCAGAGGTGGCAATCTCCGGCCAACTGAGCGTTTCAGTACGATTAATAGTCACGCCTGCTGCACCAAATTCCAGCGCTGGAGGCTCACAGTCTTTTATTTCACAGAGGTGATCGGTCAGTCGCTGCTTTAAGGTGACCGCAGCGTTCAATGCCGCCATACCATTGATATCAGTTCCGGACGACGCCGCCGTGGGCGAGGTGTTGGGCACTTTGTCTGTTCGGGTAGCGGAGCTTTTGATTAAGTCGACTGGAATTCCGAGACTGGCAGAGACAATCTGAGCCACTTTGGTAAAGAGCCCCTGCCCCATCTCTGTACCACCATGATTCAAATGCAGCGTACCGTCTGTATAAAGGTGTAACACCGCACCACCCTGATTAAGATGCGTTGCAGTAAATGAAATTCCAAACTTTACCGGCGTCAGCGCAATACCCTTTTTAAGGGTTTTATTTTCACGATTAAAAGCAGCCACTGCATCACGACGTGCACGATAGGCAGATGTTTGTTCGAGCTCATCGATAATGCGCGGCACGGTGAAATCAGTTACCTCCTGATAATACGGCGTGAGAGTACCGGTACTGTCTCCATAGAGGTTCTGTTTACGCACATCAAGCGGGTCCATATTTAACGCAAAGGCTATCTCATCGATTACCGCCTCCATCGCAATCATGCCCTGTGGCCCACCAAACCCACGAAACGCGGTATGCGAAACCATGTTGGACTTATAGCGGTTGCCGACAATTTTAACCGCAGGTGCATAGTAGGCATTGTCGCTATGAAACATTGCACGATCAACAATCGCATCAGATAAATCAGGCGATGCACCACATAGTCCGTTAAGCTCAAACTCAAGTGCCTGTACAGCACCGTGATTATCAAAACCAATCCGGTACGTATTTAAGAAAGGGTGTCGTTTGCCAGTCATGACCATATCGTCGCGACGCGATAAACGACAAACCACCGCACAATGATTGCGCACTGCAAATAATGCGGCAATACAACAACACGCATTAGCCTGGGTTTCTTTACCGCCAAACCCGCCACCCATACGACGGGTTTCTACCACCACGGCATTCATTGGAATACCAAGCACCTCGGCTACCAGCTTTTGTGCTTCAGTCGGGTTCTGATTTGAAGACTTAACAAGTACACCGCCGTCTTCATCAACCTCGGCGCGAGCCACCTGCCCTTCCAGATAAAAATGTTCCTGACCACCGACTTCAAACTGACCACTGATACGGTTTGTGGCAGCGGATAACGCAGCTGCAGAATCTCCACGCCGCATGGTATGGGGCGGTCGGACGGTAAGCGATTCGCTTTGTGCGTCGGGTACGCTTAAGACAACGTTATCTTCTGCATAATCAATATCGGCTTTAACAACCGCCCTGCGCGCAGCCAATTGTGATGTCGCAAGTACTGCAAATATCGCCTGCCCTGCAAATTCCACTTTATCACTGGTCAGTAACGGGTCTCCGGGGAAGACCGGACCAATGTCTACATGGCCCGGTATATC
>CALHCI010000086.1 GCA_937931165.1 uncultured Granulosicoccaceae bacterium | reverse complement strand
ATCATATCAATGTCGACCGACCAATGGCTGGTCGCCTTTACCCGTCTATCTGCCATGCCAGTGGTAGTGAGTTACCGTTTGGGCGTAATCGTATGGCGGTCGCCGAAGCAGAATTTGTGTTTACGCTTGGCAGCGACCTGCCCGCCAGAGATAAACCTTATACCGAGGCAGACGTTATCGACAGTATAAAGTCGTTGCACGCGGGGCTTGAATTACCTGATTCCCGCTTTTCCGATTACACTCTGCCAGGCACTGCCGGCCTGCTGGCAGACAACGCGTGCGCGGCAAACTTTGTACTCGGTGAAGCAACTACCGAGTCGTTTGATGTACAAGCACTCAATGACCATCCGACCTCACTCTTTATTAACGACGAAGAAGTGACCAGTGGACGTGGCAGTGATGTACTGCAAGGGCCGCTTAGCGCGATGGTCTGGATTGTAAATACGTTGTGCGAACTGGGAATCGGACTTGAAGCCGGTCAGTTTGTCACTACCGGCGTGACCGGCAAACCAATGCCCGTCAGGCCAGGTGATCATATCATCGCCGATCTGGGCGTTTTCGGCACCGCATCGGTTACCCTGGTGTAACGACGAGCTTAAGATATCTGGTTAACCCGCCTGCCGGGTGGCTGCCTGAGCATTAGCGGCGTCACGAGGGGGTGAATTTTTGAGTCAGATTATTTGATCGATTGCGGACAATAGTTATTCATTCTCGTACAGCCACCTGCACTACTGTGCCTGTTCAATCAGCGCATCAGTAGCCAGTGCCTGTCCGTCTGTTGTTAACATCACCGGGTTGACATCAAGCGACTCCAGCGTTTGTTGATGGGCTATGGCGTAGTCTGCCACTGCTTTACAACTACCCATTAGCTCAGCGGTGGCGGCATGATTATGCAGCCCAAGCTTTGCCAGAGATGACTTTAGTTCGCTGCTACTGCAGGGCAGCAACAATGTTTCGAATTCTGCGGTTTCTTCTGCCTGAGACCCACCTTTACCGACCATTAACGCCAGGCCCAGTGCAGCGTGTCGCTTAATACCGATAATGACCTCGGCGCTAACATCACCCACCATTTTTTCTATTAGCACATCGGTAAACTGGTAGCCATGGCTGGTGATGCTGGCCTGCATAGCTGTTACGGCAATTTCGAGTGCCTCGTCACTGTCAATGCCAAGTGTGACACCACCAACGTTCGCCTTGTGAGCGATGTCGTGACTTAACACCTTTAACACGACCGGATAACCGAGCTCACCGGCAGCCTTCAAAGCGTCACTCACAGGGACTGCCAAAAAGGCTGGTGTTTTGAGGCCGAATTTTATTAGTGATTGTTTCGATACTGCTTCATCAAGCAAAGTGACGTTAGATAATTCACTCCCTGACAACAATGAATCAGGGCGAGCCACTGATTGCAAATTCTGCTGTAACTCATTACCAAGGTTAATCGCTTCCATCGTTTCAGAGAAACCCTGCAGACAAGCGACGCCATTGCGCTGCATATGATGACAAAAATCATGAGGTAACCCACCCGGTAGTATGCCGGCAACGCTTACCGGTATGTCGAGTTCCTTCCGCACTTCAATCAACGCCTCCATAGACTTACACCAGATCTGATCCAGCGTCCCCGCACCAGGTCTGGGGACATCATTAAAAAACACAATTTGATCCGAAACACCCTCTGCAAAGCGAATGATCGATTGTGCAATGCTGTTGGTGTCTTCCATTGAAATAGATCCGTCACTGGTGACATATGGAATGTTTAAGTCGAGCGGATTAGCAATAGCGACGGTTTCAGGTAGTTTTTCTCGTAGCCACTGATGGTTTTCGGTCGTTGGCACAGGCAAATCTATACCAGTCTTTGCACACCGGGTGGCAGCAAGCCCGTTGAGCCCGCCGGAATAGGAAATAATAGAAAGACGTTTGCCTTTCGCTATACCGGATACTGTCAGCAACTTTAACGTTTCTACCAGTGCTTTGGGTGAACTGACTTCTGAAATGCCATAACGGGTTTTAAAGGCATTCCATAAATCCCTTTCTACCACCATAGAGGCGGTATGGCTCATTGCGACCGCCGCACCAACCGCCTGATCACCGCCTTTTAGTGCCACCACCGGAACACCTTTCTCAAGCGCGCTGTAACACGCATCACCTAGTGTGCCGCCATCGTTCATCCCTTCGAGATATAGCCCGATGGCTTTAATACGATTGTCTTCTAGTACCGCGTTAATCAGATCGGCGGTGGTAGTTACCGACTGATTACCGATAGATATGGCATAGCCAAGCGGAAACGCGATCTCAATACCCGTCATTCCAATCAACAGCGCTCCGGACTGCGAAATGATTGCCGCAGCCGGGCCGCTTTGTCTTTCGCAGTGATTGTCATCACCCCACACAAAAGCACCCGAGAACTGATTCATCAATCCCATACAATTCGGACACAGCAACGGCATGTCACCGGCAGCAGCGATCAGTCGCTGTTGTCGCTCGCGCCCTTCATCAGTGTTGAGTTCGGCAAACCCTGACACCATCACTACGGCTCCACCACAACCGGCGGCTGATAACTCCGCCACTGCACTTATTGAGCGCTCTGCAGACAATCCTACAACGGCAGCGTCCGGGACCACCGGCAGCTCAGCGACCGAAGGTATACACGTAATACTTTCTATTTCATCTTTGATTGGATTAACGACGTATAGATCGCCTTCATAACCCGCTCTGCGAGCCGCGCGAATCGGACCTGAAATCTGCGAGCCCCCCAGATAGGCGACAGACTGCGGACGCAATAACCGTGATAAATCTGCCATTACGCACCCAGTGGTCTTAACAGCGCACGACTTATAATATGCCGTTGTATTTCAGACGTTCCCTCCCAAATGCGCTCGATACGCGCGTCACGCCAGATGCGCTCGAGCGGCAGCTCATCCATCACCCCCATACCGCCGTGTATTTGAATCGCCTCATCAGCAACTGTCGCCAGTACTTCGGATGCCTTGAGTTTAGCCATTGCCATATCGGTATCAGTACAAGTGCCTTGATCGTACTTCCAGCCGGCTTCCCAGGTCATCAGTTCGGCGGCCTTCATTTCCAACGCCATATCTGCGAGCTTAAAAGATACCCCCTGAAACTTGCCGATTTTCTGACCAAACTGTTCGCGCTCGGCGGCATACTGAAGTGCATGCTGAAAGGCACGTTCTGAACGCCCCAGACAAGTGGCAGCCACTTGCAATCTGGTTGCACCCAGCCAGTCGTTTGCGACTTCAAAACCTTTGTGTAACTCCCCCAGCATATTGCGTGCAGGTACACGACAGTTATCGAACTCCAGTACCGAGTTGGTATAGCCACGATGCGACACGTTGGTGTATCCATCACGGACATTAAAACCCGCTGTGCCTTTATCGACAAAAAATGACGTGATCAGTTTTTTCTTACCACGAGGGGTGTCTTCTTCACCGGTCGCCACATAGACAATCGTAAAATCTGCGATATCAGCATGGGAAATAAAGTGTTTGGTGCCATTGAGAATCCAGTCATCACCGTCTTTTTTTGCCGTGGCTTTCATGCCTCGCAAATCAGAACCGGCGCCGGGTTCGGTCATTGCCATGCAATCCCATTTTTCGCCACGTACGCACGGGTCGAGGTACTTTTCACGCTGCTCTGCAGTTCCGGCACACAGAATATTCGAGGGCCGCGCAACGCCTGTCCAGTGCAATGCATAGTTGGCCTTGCCCAGCTCCTTTTCGTATAACAGCCACGTTAACGTATCAAGCCCGGCACCACCAAACTGCTCCGGGATATTGGCCGCGTATAATCCTGCCTCAATCGCCTTTGACTGCACTTCCTTAATGACATCCATATCCAGGTGGCCGGTTTTTTCTACCTGCGCCTCATGCGGATACAACTCGTTTTCGACAAAAGACCGTGTGGTATCAACAATCAGTTGTTGTTCTTCTGATAATCCAAAATGCATGGGGTCGCCTTTTAGGAGTTTGCTACATGCCACTCGGCATCAGGCAGTGTGTCGGGCTGCGGCAATTGTGATTGCGCACTGTGCAGTTCATTCAGTTTGTCGGTAATCGCTGCACCGGGTTCACAGCTGCGTCTGGTTTCAAGTGATACGTGAATCAACAGTTGATTACAGGTAGCCAGCAGCTCATCGTTAGCGCGGAACATCTCATGGTACAACCTCAGTTTCTTGCCTTGTGCCTGCAGTACCTGCGTACGAACATATATCTCGTCGGCCGCATGGGTTTCGTTGCGGTAGGTTATATGGTTGTCTACCGTGAAGTATGAAAGCCCTTCACGAATGTAATCAGTGTCGGCTCCGACCATGGCCATCACCACATCACCGGCATCGGAAAACACCTGGCCGTAGCGGCTTTCATTCATATGTCCGTTATAGTCAGTCCAGTCAATGGGTATGACTCTGTGTATCGTGTTAAGTGGCTGTGTGATGTCTTGCGGCAAAGGCGGGCGTCTGGCGTTGTCGTCAGCATTGATAATGGCACCGGCTCCCCAGTCACGACTTTTAAGCGCCCGCATCATCGCTACCAGATTGTCGTCACGGATGCGCTCGAGTTCACGAATTGTGTGCTGACCGGATTGTTCATCCGACTGACTGGCGATTTTGTCAACCAGCTCATCGGTCAGTTCCGGCACATCCATCAGCTTGGTCCATGGCCACGACAAACACGGACCGAATTGCGCGATAAAATGTTTCATACCAGCCTCACCACCGGCTATTCGGTAGGTTTCAAACAGACCCATCTGTGCCCAGCGCAAACCGAACCCGTAACGGATGGAATCGTCAATTTCTTCAGTGGTCGCTATGCCGTCTTTTATTAACCACAACCCCTCACGCCAGACCGCCTCGAGAAACCGGTCGGCAATGTGTGCATCGATTTCTTTCCGCACGATTAGCGGTGCCATGCCAATATGCTGCAGTGTTGTTTTGGCTTTCGCTGTGGTGTCGGGGTGGCCAACCAGCTCAATGAGCGGCAACAGATACACCGGGTTAAACGGATGTGCCACAAAGATTTGTGCCGCGTTTGCGGCACCCTGCTGCAGTTCCGACGGTTTAAAACCGGATGTCGATGAACCCAGCAACGCCTGCGGCTTACAATGCGACTGTATCTCTGCAATAACGTTATGTTTTATTTCAAGTCGCTCTGGCACGCTTTCCTGTATCCAGTCGGCGTCTTTTACTGCAGTTGCGATGGCTGTGGTAAATGTGAGACTGCCTTCCTGCATGACACGGTGATCTGAAAGTGCCGGCAGTGAGCGTCGCGCGTTACCCAGCACTTCTGATATCTTGCGCTCGGCTTCCGGGTCGGGGTCGCAAACAATGACATTCCAACCGTTTAACAGGAACCTCGCAGCCCATCCACCACCAATAACACCTCCACCGATAATCGCTGCAATACGACTCATGATTGCGGCGCTCTTTTGGTGAGGTTGAGCTTGCTGCGGACTTCTTCAGGACCGATCACTTTAGCGCCGAGCCTTTCAATAATACCGACAGCGTTCTCAACGAGCTGCGCATTGGTCACCAGGTTTCCTTTGCCGAGCATCAGGTTATCTTCAAGTCCAACACGTACGTTACCACCGGCGACAACAGAAGCAGCAACAAACGGCATCTGGTTTCTGCCAAGCGAAAACGCAGACCAGTTCCAGTCAGCCGGAACATTGTTAACCATTGCCATAAAGGTATTCATGTCATCCGGCGCGCCCCAGGGTACGCCCATACATAGCTGTACCAGTGCATCGGGTTTTAACACACCTTCATCGACCAGTTGTTTGGCGAACCACAGATGGCCGGTATCGAATGCTTCAATTTCAGGTTTAACACCGAGCTCGGTCATCATACCGCCCATCGCCCGCAACATGCCCGGTGTGTTGGTCATGACATAGTCGGCTTCGGCAAAGTTCATGGTGCCGCAATCAAGGGTACATATCTCTGGCAGACACTCGCGCACATGCGCCACACGCTCTGTAGCGCCGATCATATCGGTACCGGATGTATTGACCGGCAGTGGTGCTTCAGTGGAACCAAACACCATATCACCGCCCATTCCCGCGGTAAGGTTTAACACCACATCAACCTCTGCGGCTCGAATGCGGTCTGTCACCTCACGGTAGTACTCAAGCTTGCGTGACGGCACACCCGTTTCCGGATCGCGCACATGGCAGTGCACCACCGCCGCACCCGCTTTGGCAGCATCGATAGCAGAATTGGCAATCTGTTCCGGCGATCGCGGGACGTGGGGCGAACGATCCTGAGTCGAACCGGATCCGGTCACAGCACAGGTTATAAAAACTTCGCGGTTCATTTGCAGTGGCATAGGTCTCTCCCGAATTTCCCCCATTTTGCTTGAGCACAGTCGCTACAATTGACAATTAACGAAGAGATATTGTCTGATTGCGAAATGAGCAGCGGAATACCGACACAAATAAGCATTCTGGTGCTGGATGAGTCCACCATGCTGACTGTCGCCTCGGTGATAGACCCGATGCGCGCCGCCAATCGGTTGTCTGGTCAGCGGCTGTTTAAGTGGAAACTCTTCGCTGCACACAACAGGAATATTGAGCTAAGCGGCGGGGTTTCTCTGAACACCGACCAGCACTTCAGCCACGCCGAAGGTGGTGATGTGTTAATTGTAATTGCGAGCTTTAACCAGGATTCCAACGCCACGGCCGCCACCGTGCAAAGCCTGAATAGAATCGCTGCCCGCTACCGGATTATCTGTGGTGTGGAGGCCGGTACCTGGTTACTGGCACGTGCCGGCCTTGCCAACGGCCATCAGGTCACCACCCACTACGAGGACTTTGAGAATATCGCTAACCGCTATCCGGCGATCAATCTGTGTACAGACCGCTTTGTCATCGACAGGAAGCTCTGGACCTGCGGTGGCGCCAGCCCGGCGCTCGATATGATGCTCGAACTCATCAGACAGCACCATGGGAAATCGGTAGCGCTGCAGGTTGCCAGTGTTTTTATCTATGATGAAACCCACGCTGCAACAGACCCGCAACCGGTGCAATCGATTGGCAGGCTGGTCAGGTCAGAACCGCGCCTTGCTGCAGTGATTAAAATCATGGAATCACATATCGAAGATCCGCTGCCTGTTAGTGCCATTGCAGCAAGCGTCGCCCTTTCTACGCGAACCATAGAAAAACTGTTTAAACAGCACCTTGATCAGACACCGGCAGTGTACTACTTGAAACTACGATTAACCGTTGCCCGAAAGATGGTGCTGGACACACCGCTGCGAGTTCAGGAAATTTCTGTGCTTACCGGCTTTGGCAGTCAGTCTACATTCTCAAGGGCATTTAAACGTCAATATCAACAAAGCCCGGCAGAACTCAGAAAACACTCAAAGTGACTATGCAACACCCTTGGTTTCCACTGATCATGTACCGGTATCCCGCAATGACTGCTCTGCATCGTCCGGCAGATCAACAAACTGCTGCATCGCCTTGAACAGCGTTTCCGGTTGAAGCGGCTTGGTGACGTAATCGTTCATACCCGCCTCCAGACAAGCCTCTCTGTCCCCTTTAAGGGCATTAGCGGTCAACGCAATAACCGGCATCTGATCATTAGCAGCCACACCTTCTTCACGCTCATGTTCACGCAGTTTGCGCGTTGCCTCAAAACCATCGAGTACCGGCATCTGACAGTCCATTAACACCAGATCTATGCCTCCCTGAACGATACGGTCTACACCCTCAGCACCGTCATTGGCGACTTCAACGTTAAATCCTGCCTGCATGAGAATCTCTGTGGCAACAATCTGATTGATGGGATTATCTTCAACGATCAGGATATTCGGTGCACTGCCATCACGAGCAGGCACCTCTGCCACTGGAGCCGCTACTGTTTTGCTCTTTGCAGCAGACAATTGTTTACCAACAACCGCTTTATTACCTGATTTTTTTGTCGCAGACTTTTTAGCGACTGCCTTTTTAGCGACTGCCTTTTTGGTCACTGCCTTTTTTGCGGTTGCTTTTTTGGCAGTCTGTTTGGCAACAGCTGTCTTTTTCGTACTACCTGAAGTCTTTCTTGTGGTTGTTTTTGTTACCGTCTTCGGCTTAATGGAGGCTGACCTGGCGGTGTCACGCTTCGACATCACGCTATCACTCTCCACTACCGATGAAGGCAAACTCTTTCCCTCTGGCACTAATTTGTCTGCCAGTGCCACAGCAATAGAATCAAACAACCTTGAAGCACGTACCGGTTTTACCAAAGACGTATTAAAATTTTCCATACCCGGGTCATTACTACTAAGCTGATCTATTGAGGTTAGCATGATCAGCTTAAAATCTTCGCCTCCCGGATGTTCCCGCAGCAGATAGGATAGTTCCAGCCCGTCAGTATCCGGCATGTGAAAATCGAGCAAAAACAACTCATAGGGTGCTTCATCTTCACCGGCATTATCAAGCAACTGCATAGCCTGCTCTGCACTTTCAGCACAGTCTACCTCAAGACCAAACGGGATCAATAACTCGTACATCAGTTCAAGATTCACCGGGTGGTCATCAACCACCATCACGCGGGTACCGGCTATAGACGCGGGTAACTGCTTATCTGCTTTTGCTTCTTTTTCCACAACCGGCATAGTCAGAGTAATGGAAAACACGGATCCTTTACCCACCGTACTTTCGACACTGACGTCTCCACCCATCAGTTCAATGAGTTGACGACTGATGGTTAAGCCAAGCCCGGTACCACCATACTTGCGAGTGGTAGACGCATCGGCCTGGGTAAATGACTTAAACAACTTGCCGAGATTCTCTTTGCTAATCCCGCAGCCGCTGTCTTCAATCTGAATGTCTATCTGTGCACTGTCATTTGAAGCTTTAAGGCTGGTGACTGATAACGCCACATGCCCCTGTTCGGTAAACTTAACCGCATTCCCCATCAGATTAATCAGTACCTGACGCAACCTTTCCGGATCTCCTACTACCCATGCAGGAATAGAAGGTGGAATATTGCCAACAAGCTCAATATTTTTACTGGCCGTTTGTGAGGCGAATATATCAACCACATCTGCCAATAGATCTTGCAATTGAAACTCAACGCTATCAAGTTCCAGTTTCCCCGCTTCAATCTTTGAGAAATCGAGTATGTCGTTAATGACACTGAGCAGGCTCTGTGCAGAATTCTGGGCAATCTCAATATAGCGCCGCTGAAACGAATCAAGCTCTGTTCTGGATAACAGTTCAAGCATCCCCGTAACGCCATTGAGGGGCGTTCGTATCTCGTGACTCATATTTGCGAGAAACTGGCTTTTGGCTTTATTTGCAGACTCGGCAGAATCTTTTTCAATACGTAGTTGTTCGTTTTCGCGTCGATCTGCCAGATCTGTAAACGACGCCAGATAACAGGCGGGTCGATCACCACTGGCCTGTATGCTGTGTACCGAGCAGGACGCGCAACCGGTTTTACCATCTACCTGTCGTTCGAACTCAAAGTCGTAATCGACCACCTGACCACGATGTTGTAAGTTATCTACAATCTCTGCCTGCGCATCGGGGTTGGTAAACGCAAAGTTTTGCATATATGGCCCCAGCGTCGATGTGAGTCGCTCTACCGATACAAAACCCAGTATCTGTGCCGCAGCCGGATTTGCCTGTAATACATTGCCTTCAAGATCAAGCTGAATGATACCTTCACTGGTATTTTCAAAAATAAACTGAAAATGCGATGCCTCTTTAAGTTGTTGATAAGCCTCTTCACGAGTTTGGATTTCAAGCCGGACACGGTCGAGCACTTTGTTGTACTCATTAGCAATCTGACCGGTTTCGGTATGATGATCGGCGGACACTTTATGCGAGAAGTCTCCATCGCGTCGCTGTTCGGACATTCCAACCAGTAGATCATGTACTTCAGTACTGGCATTGTGCTCTGCGACATTGAGACCAAGCCGTTCCTGTTCGGCACTTACCCGTAGCGGCAGCACTTTGTTTAGTGCAGTAAAGACAAGCCAGGCAACAGCGAAAGCCCAAAACCCGATTGCAGCAACACCAATCAACTGAACCATCAATTGCTCGGGGACAGATCTGGCAAACGGAAACTGACTGGCATCTCCCAGTATCGCCACTAGTAATACACCAACCAAACCCGCAGCACCATGGACCGGAAAGGCGCCAATCACATCATCTATCTGCAATCTTTCAAGCAGTTCAGTGGCGGCTAATACAACGGCAGCCGAGATCATACCCACGAATACCGAATCAAGAGAGGTATACAGGTGGGCACCTGCAGTGACACCAACCAGACCAGCCAGCGTTCCGTTTAACACACCACCAATATCCGGCTTACCGGTTTTGCGTAAAAACCAGAATATGAGTGTCAGACCACCTGCCGCCGCTGCCAGTGATGTGTTAACGACAATCAACGAAATACTTTCTTTAAAGCCAATGGCACTACCACCATTAAAACCGAACCATCCAAACCACAGCAACACGACACCTACCGTGGCGATTGGATAGTTACTGCCTTTCAGCGGAGAGCTTTTATCTGACTGGTTACTTTCAAACCGGCCAAGGCGCGGCCCGACAACCAGTACAGCGGCGAGCGCAAGGCAACCCCCTAACCCATGGACTGCCGCACCACCTGCAAAATCTATAAAGCCAATTGAAACCAGCCAACCGGACGCTTCACGTTCTAATACACCACCCCAGATCCAGTGACCTGCCACCGGATAAAAAACACCGGCGATCAGTACACTGATTGCAAGGTAAGCTGTGTACTGAGTGCGCTCTGCCAGTGCACCACCCACAATCGTGGTGGCAGCACCACAAAACATTAGCTGGTAAAGAAACCACGCACTGTTTCCATCACTATGCTCAAAGAAAAAGCCGCTGGTGCCAACAAACCCCAGATAACTCTCTCCGTACATCAACGCATAACCGACGGCCCAGTAAGTGCAGGCCGCCAGACAGAAATCAGACAGGTTTTTAAATGCGACATTAATACTGTTTTTTGACCGGACAAGGCCGGTTTCAAGCAGACAAAACCCGGCCTGCATCACCATTACCAGGAATGCACAGAATAATATCCACGTAGTATCCAGCTGTGAAAACGCATCCATAGACGAATGACTTTTAGCTTGTAATTTTCACTCAAGCGCAGTGTTTGTACCAACTTCCGTCAAAGTCGCGTCTATGAGACGCCAGATTTTTTACTCTGTGGCGATTTTCACATTCGAAGACAGATTGTTTACTAAAAAAGCAGCAAACCGCCTAACGCAGAGACAGCCAGTACAAGAATCACGTTGTAATGTCGACCTAACAGTAATATGGCAGCGACAATGGACAACAGGGCGATACGCCAATCAAAACTCGACCACTCCGGAATCCACAGCGTCAACCAACCTGCTTGCGACGAATTGACGGTTTTAAACAACACGTGCAATCCGAACCAGATTGACAGGTTTAACATGACCCCGACCACAGCTGCTGTCACCATTTGAAGCGCAGCTTTCAGTCTGGGTTGCTCGCCAAGCCATTCGATAAAAGGCGCGCCGACAAATATCCAGATAAAGCAGGGTACGAAGGTTACCCAGAGCGTTATGGCTGCTGCGGCAACTGCAAGCGCAACACCACCCTGCTGATAGCCTGCTACATAAGCAACAAACTCGGTCACCAGAATCAACGGGCCCGGTGTCGTCTCTGCCAACCCCAGTCCATCCATCATTTGGCCACCGGTGAGCCAGCCAAAGCCACTGACAACATCCTGTGCCATGTAGGCAAGCACCGCGTAGGCCCCGCCAAAAGTCACTACAGCAAGCCTGGAAAAAAACAAGGCCATTTGCGTTAACAGCGTACTGCCCGAAAGCCACAGCATTAGCACAGGCCCCCACCACATGATCATCCCGACGACAAACGTTAAGAGCGTACTTTTCCACTGTTCACTACTAATGCTCAGTTGCTGCCTGCCCTGCCCGCTTGAACGCAGATAACCGTAAACAGCACTTGCAATGACGATTAACGGAAAGGATATCTGTAAAAAGAAAATGCCTATAAAAGCAAGCAAGGCTACTGCTACAGTTTCAACGGTACTTGCCATACGTTTTGCAAGACGCAGTAAGGCTTCAATAACGATAACCAGCACTGCTGCCTTTACGCCGTTGAATACGGCAGTCATTACCGGCACATCACCGAATGCCATGTAGCAGGATGCTAACAACAGAACAAGCAGAGCACCCGGTAGTACAAACAGCAGCCCGGCTGCCAGTCCACCTTTGGTACCGTACAATCGCCAGCCGCTGTAGGTGGCAAGTTGCATGGCCTCGGGGCCCGGCAACAGCATACAAAAGCCAAGACCATTCAGGAACTGTGATTCACTCAGCCAGGAACGCTGCTGCACCATTTCACGATGCATCAGTGCGATCTGTGCCGCCGGACCGCCGAATGACAGCAATCCGATCTTTAACCACACACGCAAAGCATCTGTAAACCTGACCGACTCTGTGGGTTCACTCATGACGAAGCCGAACCTTCCTGCTTCGACCCGATGTGCACGGAACTGTCATGTACTTCATCTTTGGCATCTCTTGCCCAACGGTACAGTGCATCGTAAACAAGCATACCGGCTTCCAGTTGCTCGAGGTCTTGCTGATACATGCGGGAAAGCCCAACCGACACAGCCAACAGGCCTGCCGCTTCGGGTGCAAGTTGATGCTGGTTGGTATCTGCGGCACGCACCAGAGTGGCAAGCTGAGCCAACGGTTCATACTGCAGACCAAAGTGCGCTAACATCACATCGAACGTGCAGCTGTCTTCACGATGGCTTAATGCCACCTGATCAACATCGAACGGTGTGGCAGCAAACTTTTCGGCAACAGCATTTACCTGTGAACCGGATACAAACAGAAATTTCGCTGCTGGATCTATAAATCGTCTAATCAGCCAGGGGCAGGCGATACGATCAATCTTTGGGCGAGAGCGGGTGACCCATACAGTATGGCCATTACTGTCGCGCCCGGGGATAGAACCCGCGGTAACCAATGGTGCAGCGGCATCCCGCCAGGCATACATGCCACCCCGTAGATGTTCCGCACCAACGCCTTCACTGCGCAACACTGCAGCGGCGCCTTCACTGAGCTTTAAACCTTTTTGACAGACGACTATTACCCGTTGACCTACCCATGCCGGGGCATGAAGGTGAATCTGTTTAAACGGGACTTTAATAGCGCCGGGGATGAGGAAGGGAAAATCGTTGAAGTCTTCGTCAATACAAACATCAACAATGAGCGGACAGTTTGGCGTGCCGATCAAGCGTTGCAGGCGGGTAACAGAAATTTGAGTGTGTGAGGGCATTTTTTGCATCCTGACTGTGGGTGCAGGATCGTTTGATCCTGTTTTCGGGTGTCATGTAGGATGCGAAACTCCGGCTGTCGCCTCACGGGGTATTCGCCACCCCATGGCGGAAGATTCCCAGAAATATCAGTTCGGGTCAACCACAAAAAAACAGCCGGCAAAGCCGGCTGTCTTAGGGTAGCGGTAAAACTGCTGGTTACATTTACTGGCGCTGAGTGATAGTCCAGTCATAGATATCGAGGTTACCTTCGCCCCAGAAAATCTCTGTACCTACCAGTATGTTGGCAATACACCAGTCATCTTCCATCTGGATGGCGTTACTTCGAGCGCCGAATTCCTGCTGTACACGGTGCGCATAGGTCTTGGCCCAGTCAGTGAAATCGTTCCAGTAAACCGTTCCTGAGTTTTGCGGATTCTGATTAACGAAAGCGATGTAACGCGGGTCAGCCCCTTTGGTGTAAACCTTGTACGCGTCGCCACGAATGTTGACATCAGTAACGAAGTCGCTGGGACCGGCAGGCAGACGCTCTGCACCGGCATCAAGCCATACCATCACTTCATAGGTGTGGTTTGAACCACCGTTGCGAGTGACGATGCCTTCTGAACACTGACCGCTGGCATCAGGCTCGTAGAAAAAAGACTCAATGGCAATGTTACGCTCACCGGAAATGGTGGAACCGTTAGGGAAACGCGGGTTGTTTGAAGCATCTACCACCCGTTCCTGGCCGTACTGTGGCCCATCGTAGGCATAGTCGATAGAGATATTAGGCATGTTACCAAAGCGAACCGGGAAGCCAGTCACTGACTGAGGTGCACTGGTACGATACTCGTCTTTTACCCCGTAGATCAGTTCAGGGTATGAGCGGACATAGTAGTCACCTGATGGACTGGGATTGCCATTAATACCGGTGCGACCAGGACCCCAGTCGTACCACCAGCCGGCAAGCACGCCATTTGTATTGGTATAGATGCACTGTTCCCAGTTGTAGCCTTCAAACGCGCGCCATGGACGCCATGCGTTGTTGTGCAGGATGAAGTCACCAACGTAGATGTTGGAGAAGTTGTCCTGGTTTGAAAGCGAAGTACACATGGTTTCAGTATTACCTGATGCCAGGCTCGACTGGCGAATAATAGAACCGCCTGTTGAATCAGACTGGAAGTCGCCACCGCTGTTGTTGCCGGAGCCATTGTCAGACTGCCCGCCATCAGAAGAACTGCTGCCTGAATCGTCGTTTACACCACCATCAGACGTAGAGCTGCCCGAATCATCCGATACCCCACCATCTGAAGTGGCACTGCCTGAGTCATCGCTGACCTGGCCACCATCTGACGTGGCGCTGCCGGAATCGTCACTGACCTGGCCGCCATCAGAAGTAGCGCTGCCCGAGTCATCGCTGATCTGGCCGCCATCAGAGGTGGCACTACCCGCGTCGTCACTTATGCCGTCTTTGTCATCATCGACAAAATTATCGCCATAGGTATCTGTGTAGTCTTTGTCGTCGCCGGTTTCAACACCAACGGTCGGGCCAGCGGCATCGGTGCCGGGGTTTAAGGTGGTTGTCAGACCGTCAGTGCCCACTGCACCACTAGGCATGACTGCAACATTTGAGTCGCTATCACACGCAGTCAGAGACAGCGCAATAAGACCGGCAAGTAAAGTTTTCTGCATGATAAATCCTTACAAAGTAATTGAGATTTCGGCGTAGCCCGCTGGTGAAGGCTGAACTCGACGATGGAGCCAGTGTGTCATTTTTTTGAAGCGGTTTCTGTGCTGCGTGTACAGTTATTGAAACACTCAGGGCACTTCGAACTCTGTGGAACTCAGTCGCACAGCTTAAAAGGGTTCTACGGATGAAAAACGCGAACCAGATCAGCTTTTTAGCTGAATTTACTTACTTAATACTCCACAGTGGATATCGCACGCCGACGAATCAGACGGATTCTTTGCCCGGGATTGGCACAGTCCTGAGTGTTTACAGGATATTCAGCGGAACTTTAATGTAGCTGGCGCCGTTGGCCTCGGGCTCCGGTAAACCGCCAGCGCGCATATTAATCTGCACTGAGGGCACCATCAACCTCGGCGTGCCAAGTTTTTCATCGCGTGCCTTGCGCATCGCGGTGAATTCTTCTTCTGATACATTCTCGTTAGCCTGCACGTTTGAGCGTTTTTGCTCGCCAACGGTGGTTTCCCAGGCGAATTCATCCCTGCCCGGCGCTTTGTAATCGTGGCACAGGAACATTCTGGTTTCGTCGGGGAATTCGTAAATTTTCTGAATAGACTTATAAAGCCGCGAAACATCCCCACCAGGAAAATCACAGCGTGCAGTACCGAAATCAGGCATAAACAACGTGTCACCAACAAACAGTGCGTCTTCGATATGGTGCACCATACAGGCAGAGGTGTGTCCCGGTGTGTGAATAGCACGACCCGTCAATGAACCAATTTTGTAGGTTTCGTCGTCATTAAACAGGTGATCAAACTGGCTGCCATCGGTATGAAAAGTCTGGCTTTCGTTAAATATCTTGCCAAAAACCTTTTGCACTTCGGTGATGTTTGATCCAATGGCGGTTTTGCCGCCCGTTTGCTCTTTGATGTAATGAGCGCCCGTGATGTGGTCAGCATGAACGTGCGTGTCAATAATCCATTCGACGTCGAGTTTGTTTTCTTTCACATAGGCGATCAGCTGGTCGGCCGATTCGTGGGTTAACCTGCCAGATGCCGCGTCATAGTCCAGCAATGAGTCAAATACGGCACATTTTCCCGTTTCACTATCTGCTGCGACGTAGCTCACATTGTTGGTGGCTTCATCAAAAAACGATTTTACTTCGAGCATAGGGCGCTCCGACTTTGTTGCAAACCAGTAGTCTATTGTCTAACACAATCTAATCCAATACCGGCAACCGCCGTGCACCGCGTATGTGCACCTGAGATACGGTGTATAAATCAACAAATCAGCCGAAATAAGGTCTTTATCGATCCGGCCTATGTGCACACGCTGTAACAAGCGCCACGTTGTACTACGGCTGTGAGCCCCACCGGAAAATGGCAGAATTACTGCCAAATCACTATTCACGTTTCCGTACCGAAAATTCGGGAGATCAGGTTTATGGCGGACATCAAAATACCGCTTCGCGATATGCGGTTTTCATTGCACGAAGTGCACAACTATTGCGAAGCCAGCAATCGCCTTGGCGGTTACGAGGAAGTCGGCGCAGATTTGCTCGATGCCATTCTTGAAGAAGCGGCCAAATTTGTCGAACAGGAACTCGCCCCGCTTAATCAATCGGGTGATCAACAGGGCTGTCAATGGGACGATGGTGTTGTCACCACGCCGGACGGATTCAAAGAGGCCTACGCAAAGTATGTAGAAGGCGGCTGGGCAAGCCTCTCTGCCGCACCGGATTTCGGTGGTCAGGGATTGCCACCATCCATGGCCACATTGGTCAGTGAAATGTCCGGCACCGCTAACTGGGCCTGGGCAATGTATCCGGGCTTAAGCCATGGTGCCCATGCCACCATCACTGCACACGGTACTGATGAACAGAAAAACACCTATCTTGGGCCACTGACCTCCGGTGAATGGACGGGCACAATGTGCCTGACCGAACCGCACTGTGGCACCGACCTCGGTATGCTTCGCACCCGTGCCGAACCGAATGACGATGGCACCTACGCACTACATGGCACCAAGATTTTTATCTCCGCCGGTGAGCACGACATGACAGACAACATTGTGCATATTGTGCTGGCACGTCTTCCTGATGCACCTTCCGGCACTCGCGGTATCTCGCTTTTTATAGTGCCGAAAATGTTGCCCACTGCAGACGGTGGCATTGGCGAACGCAATGGCGTTGCCTGCGGGTCTATCGAACACAAGATGGGCATTCATGGTAACGCGACCTGCGTACTTAACTTCGATGGCGCAACCGGCTATTTAATCGGTGCTCCCAATCGCGGTCTCAACTGTATGTTTACATTTATGAATGCCGCAAGACTGGGTACGGCATTACAGGGGCTGGCCCACGCCGAAGCAGGATTTCAGGGTTCACTGACGTACGCTCGTGAAAGATTGCAGATGCGTTCGAGCTCTGGTCGTAAACACCCTGATAAGCCGGCAGACCCGATCATTGTCCACCCGGATGTACGACGCATGTTGCTGACACAAAAAGCCTTTGCTGAAGGTGGCAGATTGCTGGTTCACACACTGGCCATGAGTGTCGATGTTATCGAATCAAATGCGTCGGATGAAGACAAAGGCAAAGCTGATCAAAGGCTCGCATTCTTAACACCGATCGCAAAAGCGTTTCTGACCGAAACAGGTTTTGAGTCAGCCAATCTCGGCTTACAGATATTTGGCGGGCATGGCTTCATACAGGAATGGGGTATGGAGCAAAACGTCAGAGATTGCCGAATCGCGATGCTTTATGAAGGCACCACTGGCATTCAGGCGCTCGATTTACTGGGTCGCAAAGTGGTTGGTTCTCAGGGCGGTTTGCTACGACAGTTTATTGCCGAGATAGACGAATTCTGTGAGCAGCATAAAGACAATCGCAACATGGCGAACATTGTTGCCACACTCGAAGCACAGTGTGAAGAGTGGCAAAGAGTAACCACACAAGTCACCATGCGAGCGATGTCAGATGCTGACGAAATAGGCGCAGCATCAGTGGACTATCTGATGTACTCAGGCTACATCGTACTCGCTTTCATGTGGGCCAAAGCATCCGCCACCGCGCAAGAAGCACTGCAACGCGACGACTGCAGTGAACACGAATTTTACGAAGCGAAAATCGCCACCGCAGAATTCTACTACGACAAACTGCTGCCACGCACCCGCACTCTGGTTGCCACTATGGAAACCGGCGCAGACTCACTGATGGCTCTGAAAGCCGAACACTTTAGTTTCTAGGAGCCAACACATGCTATACGAAGGTAATTCAATCGCCGTTAAAGCGTTGTCAGACGGCATCCATGAAATGTGCTTCGACCTTGCCGGAGAAAGCGTTAACAAGTTTAATCAGGCAACACTAAAAGAACTGGAAGAAGCCGTTGCCGCACTTCAGCGCGCTGATAATGTTACCGGTCTGCTTTTATGCAGTGGCAAGAAAAGTTTTTTTGTAGGTGCAGACGTTACTGAATTCGGCGCACTGTTCAAGAGCGGACAAGACGCGCTGGTCAGTGCCCTGATTGACATCAACGCACTGTTTTCATCAATAGAAGATCTGCCCTTCCCGACCGTTGTAGCCATTAATGGCGAAGCATTAGGTGGTGGACTTGAAATTTGTCTTGCCTGTGATTACCGCGTTATGGCAGACAACGCCAAAGTAGCACTACCGGAAGTCAAGCTCGGCATACTCCCCGGCTGGGGAGGCACAGTCAGACTGCCACGGTTAATCGGTATTGACAATGCGATCGAATGGATTGCCACCGGCAGCAACAAACGTGCAACAGCAGCCCTTAAAGACGGAGCTGTCGATGCGGTAGTGTCAGAGGCAAAACTACGCGATGCGGCCCTTGATCTGTTACAGCAGTGTATTGAAGGCAAGTTTGATTATCACAGGCGGCGAGCAGAGAAACAGCAACCCATTCCGCTTTCCACGATTGAACAAACGATGGCCTTTGAGTCTGCACGCGGTGTCGTAGGTGCCAAAGCAGGCCCTCACTATCCATCACCAATGACGATTATCGGCACCATTCAAAAGCACGCACCACTGCACCGTGACGATGCCTTTAAAGTCGAAGCAGCGGCTTTTGCAAAACTTGCAGAGTCACCGGTAACAGCATCGCTGATTGGTATCTTTATGAAAGACCAATGGCTGAAAAAACAAAGCAAAGGCATGCAGGAGGCAGCCCTTCCGGTTAATAAGGCGGCAGTGCTGGGCGCTGGCATTATGGGTGGTGGTATAGCCTACCAATCAGCATCTTCGGGTGTTCCCATTGTCATGAAAGATATCAACAACCAGGCGCTTGAAGACGGACTGGCAGAATCAGACAAACTGTTTTTTAAACAGGTAAAACGCGGCAAGCTCAATCAGCCACAGGCCGCTGCTGCCATGCACCGGATTATTCCTACACTCAGCTACGGTGACTTTGGTGATGTCGATCTGATTGTTGAAGCGGTAGTTGAAAATCCGAAGATCAAACAGTCCGTACTTGCAGAAGTCGAAACAAAGATTCCTGAAACAGCGATACTAACTTCCAACACCTCTACAATCTCTATTAATTTTCTGGCGACTAATCTAACGCGTCCGGAAAATTTCTGCGGCATGCATTTCTTCAATCCTGTGCATCTCATGCCACTGGTTGAAGTCATTAAAGGGGATAAATCCAGTGATGCAGCGGTAGCGACAACCGTGGCTTATGCACGCACACTCGGCAAAACGCCGATTGTCGTCAACGATTGCCCGGGGTTCTACGTTAACAGAGTGCTGTTCCCTTACTTTGGCGGGCACAGATTGCTGCTGCAGCACGGCGCAGAATTCACACGTATCGATAAAGTGATGGAACGCTGGGGATGGCCAATGGGGCCCGCGTATCTGCTCGATGTGGTTGGTCTGGACACCGGCCATCACGGTGGCGAAGTGATGGCGGCCGGATTTCCTGACCGCATGAAGTATGATGGAGACGGTGCTGCAGATTTATTATTTAAAGCAGAGAAGTACGGTCAAAAGAACGGCAGTGGCTTTTATAAATACGAGCTCGACAAGCGCGGCAAACATAAGAAAATACTCGATCCGACTGTGGCTGAAATTATTGCACCGGCCATTGTTGAAAACCGGGAACTGACGGACGACCAGATTATCCAGCGCATGATGATACCCATGTGTATCGAAGCGGTACGGTGCCTGGAAGAAGGCATTATCAGTGGACCGGCCGATGCTGACATCGGTTTGATATACGGGCTGGGTTTCCCTCCGTTTCGTGGCGGTATTCTGCACTACATTGACACCATTGGTCTTAAAGACTTCTGCGCTATGTGTGATCAGTACACTGAACTCGGTCCTTTGTACCACCCGACCGATGGCATGAGAAAGATGGCTGAAGGCAACAAAACCTTTTTCCCTCAGGCAGCAGCTTAACGGAACGCAGATAATGAAATACAACAACAACGATGTAGTGATTATCGATTGCGTTCGCTCGCCTATGGGGCGCTCAAAGAACGGCGGCTTCGTCAACGTTCGTGCAGAAGATCTCTCTGCCACTTTGGTGCGGGCATTGTTTGACCGCCACCCGGAAGTTGACCCGAACGATGTAGAAGACCTGGTCTGGGGTTGTGTTAACCAGACGCTTGAGCAAGGGTTTAACATTGCACGTGGTATTGTGTTGCGTGCTGATCTGCCGGAAACAGTTGGTGGCCAGACAGTAAGCCGGCTGTGTGGCTCTTCAATGTCTGCATTGCATACTTGTGCACAGGGCATCATGACCGGTTACGGTGATGTATTTATTGCCGGTGGTGTTGAGCACATGCAGCACGTGGCTATGCTTCACGGGCTGGATCTCAACCCGGCCATGAGCAAGCATGTCGCAAAGGCATCAATGATGATGGGCGTTACTGCTGAAATGCTGGCTAAAATGCATGGCATTGGTCGCGAACAACAGGATCAGTTTGCTGCACGCTCGCATCAACGTGCGCATGCAGCAACACTTAATGGGGGCTTCAGCAACGAGATCATCCCCATAGAAGGTCACGACCCTGATGGTTTTAAGAAACTGATTGAAGTCGACGAAGTCATTCGCGACAACGTCACAGCAGAGTCTCTTTCGGAGTTAAGACCAGCGTTTGTACCAAAAGTCGGCACTGTGACGGCGGGCAGCTCATCGGCAATTTCTGATGGTGCTTCAGCCATGCTGATCATGTCTGGCGCCAAGGCACGAGAACTTGGCGCACAACCTGTTGCGAGAATTCGCGGTATGGCCGTGGCCGGTTGCCCCGCGGCAATCATGGGTTACGGTCCGGTACCAGCCACGCAGAAAGCCCTGCAACGGGCCGGCTTAACGATGGACGATATCAGTCATGTTGAACTTAACGAGGCGTTTGCGGCTCAGTCGTTACCGGTACTGAAAGATCTGAACCTGCTTGATGCCATGGACGATAAAGTCAATCTGCACGGTGGTGCCATTGCGCTCGGCCACCCGTTCGGCTGTTCAGGCACTCGAATAAGCACAACGCTACTTAATGTGATGCAACAGCATGATGGTGAGTTCGGTCTGGCCACCATGTGTATTGGCATGGGACAAGGGATTAGCACTGTATTTGAGCGACTGAACTAGACCGAAAAACGCTATGTAACGGTTAATGAGCGGCGACAAGCCGTTCATTAACCGTTGTAGTATGTAAGATCAACCCAAGTTGTGCGTGGTGGATCGCAATTTTGATTTTTACCGTTCGAATAATTCAATGTAACCGCACCTGATTCACACAGCCCGGTTACCCACATCATTAAACTCCGCGCTTTCGCATACCCCGGCGAATCAATCACTCAACGCAGGAGTTATTCATGAGCACCAGAAAATCAACCTCACTACTGGTAACAGCGATTATCAGCAGCCTTGGCCTGGCCACATCGGCACTCGCTACAGACAGCATACGCGTCAACAACAAAGGCAACGCGAGAGTCGAACTTTCCAGTCACACCGGATATCGCACAGTTGAACTTTACTCCACACATGTACCTTATGAAATTGGCTATACCGTTTCCTACTACAACGGCAGCAGCTACGACGGTACGTTAGAGAATGTAACCGGCCACCTCAATATTGTGACTGGTGATGGCCATGACACAGTCATTGTTTCCGATTTGGTTTTACCGGGAAACGTGAATGTTCGAACCGGTAACGGCGACGATAATGTCGTGGTTTTCCACACCACTATCAATAAAAATCTTAGAGTAATAACCGGTAAGGGTGATGACTACGTTGAGTTAAGTTCAGCTACCATTGGCAGGAGCACAAATGTAGCAACTCAATGGGGTCATGACGAAGTATACTCAACGTTGAGTACCTATGGAGGAGCCGTGACTCTAAACCTTGGTGGCGGCTGGGATCACCTTGATGTTTCCTCTTCTACCTACCTCAAAGCTAAACCAAGATTTCTTGGGGCACGTGGAACCGACACCCTCACATTGTTCAGCAACAACAGTTATCTTGCTGGTGATCCGATAGTGAGAACCTTCGAGTCCGTTGACTATAAAGACAGTAAAGAACCAGTTGACCCGGTTGATCCGGTTGATCCGGTTGACCCGGTTGACCCGGTTGATCCGGTTGATCCGGTTGATCCGGTTGATCCGGTTGATCCGGTTGATCCGGTTTCATACAACATTGGCGACACGGGCCCGGGCGGAGGCATTGTCTTTTCACTGCTGAACGCTGAAGGCACACAAGGACTTGAAGTTGCCCCATCAGATCTTGGACTGACTACCTATGGATGTGCAGGGGTAAATGTCGATCCAGACAATGCTACCCGTCCTACTAACGGTATAAACGTTCCGTCGGGTGAACTGAGCAGTAACCTGTTGTTTGCCATCAATGCTTCAGGCATCTGTTTTAGTGATGCTGCGCGATTAGTAAACGATTTCAGTATCAATGCGCTGGATGACTGGTACTTACCCTCAACCGATGAGCTCATCGTTATACGAGACGAGCGTAACCTGTTGACAAACAACACTCCCGGTACGGCTTATTGGTCGTCCACAGAAGACAGTGCGGAGAACGCATTTACGGTGCTGGTTAAGGACCCTGCAAACGACCTCGATCTGGGCGAACCATCAACAACAAGCAAGTCTACCTCTGCGCTGGTATTGCCAATTCGCAGATTTTAGAAATAACCAGTAAGTGGATATCCGAGGGCGCCACGCTGGCGCCCTCACCCCGACCTTGACCCGGTCCCGCCTTTGTATCTGCGCCCTGTAGTGGTTACCTTTTCAAGAGCTTCAACGCAGTGGAAGGCCAAATGACGAGCTCCCGAAGGGGCGGTTGATGGTTGCACTACACTAGGTGCAATCAAAGTGATCAATTAACGAGTCCATCAATTGTCGTGTACGTTGCGGCATATGCCTCGACGCCGGGTAAACCATATGCACACCCTCACCAGGTAACTTATAGTCGCCAAGTACCTCAACAAGCGCACCGTTGTGCAGAGGATCTCGGGCTAGAAAATCTGGCACCCGACACACGCCAAGCCCCTTTACCGCAGCTGCCACCAGGAAGCTGCCGTCATGTGAATTGAGTGCAGCTTTCAATGACACGGATTGTTCTTTTCCTTTACCGGCAACAAATTTCCACTTTGGCCTTTTTGTATGACCATACTGCAGTATGCGATGCTTCTTTAAGTCTTCCGGTGTAACGATGCTCGCAGATTTTTTCAGGTAATCCGGACTGGCACAGACTAAATGCTCGGTATTGCACAGTCGCCTGGCGATTAAAGAAGAGTCCTGCAGTGTGGTGATCCTCACCACGAAGTCCAGATGCTCTGCCAGCAGATCGACAATCCGGTCATTGTAGTCAACGTTTAAATGCACCTCGGGATGTACCTCAGAAAAAGTCAGGAGCGGTTCGGTTAACGCCAGCTGCCCGAAGTACAGCGGTACTGATAATCTTATCTCACCCGCAAGCTGGTGATCGTCGTTGCGAACATCGGCTTCAAATTCATCGTAGGCCGCAAGCACACTTAGGCCGCGCTCATAATATTGCCGACCCGCCTCGGTCAGTGACCATTGCCGTGTGGTTCTGACAATCAGCGCCGTTTGCATGCGTTCTTCGAGCAGACGCAACTTTCGACTCATCGCAGACTTGGCGACACCGGCCTGATCAGCTGCTTTGCCTATGCTTTCAAGTTCAACAATTTGTACAAACGCCCGGAGATCTTCGAGTTGTCCCATAGTATTCTACTTTTTAGAACTAACTTTTCATTTATCAGTATCTGTTAAACTTAGCGCAACTCTATATTGTCTACGCAAAGCAAAAACTGCAACCGTTTTCTTCGGAGCTTACTATGTCAATCAGACCGGTTATTTCAACCACAGACGCAACTCCCACTCTGGAAGGTGCCGGTGTAAAGCTGCACCGGGCATTTGGTTTTCACGAACCCGACCGGTTCGATCCATTCTTACTGTTTGATGATTTTCGCAACGACAGGCCGGAAGATTTTGAGTCCGGATTTCCATGGCATCCGCACCGCGGTATCGAAACCATTACCTATGTCCTTAGCGGTACTGTTGAACATGGAGATAGTCTGGGCAACAAGGGGTCTCTGGGTGCAGGCGACCTGCAATTGATGACTGCCGGTTCCGGCATCCTTCATCAGGAGATGCCAAAGGGCAATGCACAAGGTCAGATGCATGGATTTCAACTGTGGGCCAACCTGCCAGCTTCATTAAAAATGACTGCACCACGATATCAGGACATTCAAAGCAGGGATTTGCCTCTACTGGAAGAAGACGACGGCAGTAAAATCAAAATTATTATCGGCGATTACAAGGGCAGAAAAAGCCCGGTAGACGGCATAGCCGCCGACCCGCAGTACCTCGATATTTCCATACCGGCGGGGGTAAGAAAAACACTGACTGTGGATACTTACCGGCAGGCATTTGCGTATATTTTCGAAGGTGCCGGACAATTTGCTGCTGCAAGTGATGCGCAAGGTGTACTGGTGGAAAAATCACTGGGGGACACGGAAGTTAATGTACGGGATATGTCCGGTAACCGCACACTGGTGCAATTTGGTACCGGCAATGAAGTGACTGTGCAGGCGGGACCGAAAGGCATTCGATTTTTGTTGATCTCAGGTGCACCTTTGCAGGAGCCAATTGCATGGCACGGGCCGATTGTGATGAACACCAAAGAAGAAATTCGACAAGCCATCAGTGACTTAAACAATAATCAGTTTATCAAACCACAGCACTAATATTTAACTGGATAGCAATGGGACTTTTAGTAGACGGGCAATGGCATACTGACTGGTACGATACCAAATCGACCGGCGGAAAATTCGTTCGCAAAGATGCGCACTTTAGAAACTGGCTGACCGCAGACGGCTCTGCCGGGCCAAATGGACAGCACGGATTCCAGGCTGAGGCCGGCAGATATCACTTGTATGTATCTCTCGCGTGTCCCTGGGCTCATCGCACCATGATCTTCAGGGCACTGAAAGGCCTCGAAGCAATGATTGGTGTCTCCGTGGTTAATTCCTATATGGCAGATGAAGGCTGGACGTTTGAACCCGGTGCGGGCGTCATTGAAGATAGCGTGAATCAAAAAAAACGCATGCACGAGATCTATACGCTGGCCATGCCTGACTACACCGGCCGCGTTACTGTACCCGTGCTGTGGGACAAACAACAACAGACTATTGTCAGCAATGAATCGGCAGAAATCATAAGAATGCTCAACACCGCATTCGATGACATTGGTGCACTAGCCGGTGATTATTATCCCGAGTCACTTCGCGAAAACATAGACGCAATAAACGAAAAGATTTATCACGGCTTAAACAACGGCGTATACCGCGCCGGCTTCGCGACCACCCAGGAAGCCTACAACGGTGCGGTTGATGATGTATTTGAGACACTCAACACCATGGAACAGATTTTATCCGGCCAGCGTTATCTGGCAGGGTCTCAAATTACCGAGGCTGACTGGCGCGCCTTTACTACGCTGGTACGTTTTGATGCAGTGTACGTTGGACATTTCAAATGCAATCGTAAAAGAATTGAAGACTACCCGGCACTGTCTAATTATTTGCGTGAGCTATACCAGCACCCCGGCGTGGCAGAGACAGTCGATATTGATTACATCAAGGCGCATTACTACGCCTCACATGAATCGATTAACCCCACAAGAATTATCCCGGCCGGGCCGGACCTTGATTTCACCCGACCACATAACCGCATAGATCCGGATAGCTAAAAGTGCGAATGCAGATATTGCACAGACCTTGATATTTATCCCAACAGCTACCACGCTAACAGCGCCATCAGGAATCCGTGCGGCATTATTTCAACCGGGCCTGAATTAACTATTACTAACTGACGTTACCATCAAAACGTCCAACGGAGTGTCAAAAACAACATCGATGAAAGATCTACACTATCCGTCTTATACCCCCGACAGCGGCTATATGACAGAACAGATCCGAAGCAAATATATTGAGTATGCGGTTGCAAAACAATTACTGCCTGCGAACGCTCACAGAATGGCAGACGTTATCTCTCTGACCGCCTCTAACGATATCAACAAACCCATTCAGTTCTGGCAATTGTACTCCGTGCTTGGTGCGACAAGAATCATTGATATTGTCAGCCGGTTCTATAATCGCGTGTACGCAGATGAACCCTGGTTTAAATCTGTGTTCGAACGTATTTCCGGAAAGCAACATCATATCAATACACAATCCTCTATGTGGATAGATGCGATGGGTGGCGGGCATCGTTATCACGGCGGTGAGTTCCGATTAAGTTTCCACCACACCCACAATGCCTTTGACCTAATGAATGATCGAGGTGCCGAACGCTGGGTGACTTTGATGCGTAAAACACTGGACGAACCCGGCATCGATTATACCGATGACGTCAGAGTTCGACCGGCAGTGAATACATTTCTTTCGTACTTTATGGCGAAATACGCGGCCGAGTTTAATTTGAAAAACTATCCGGCTTTTGGACCAACAAATCCACCGTTAAAGCGCCGGATAAATTTTCTGAAAATGTCTTCTGAGGATATCCAAAACCTGGATGAACAGGATATATTGGAAGAACTGGTAAAGCGCGGAATTGATACAACTCACCTCAATAATAAAGAGGCACTGGTCAATAAAGCACTGAGTCTGTAATTGACATACATTCAGTCAATTCCTTTTTGCGGGTTCAACAGAAACCTGCAGGTGTAACACTCCGCGACCCTATTGCTCGCGGACTGACTTCCAACGCCGTCGACTTACCGGTATGCGGAGCTGATTGGACATCATGCACGCTGCATTACTGGCGGTACCGACAATGCGCCTGACATGCGCATGCGAAACCCAGTGTGAACGGTGCACCTGCATGCCTGAGTCACAAAGATCGGACACCACGTCCCGCAGATTACCCAGAACGGTGGTACGACCAGCAAGTCCATTACTGGCTTCGGGCTTGACGATGCTAAAGAACAACACCAGTGACGCACCGATAATGGTTATCACCCTGCCTACCGGCAGCAGATCGAGCACCGTGCCATTGGCACGTATTGCACTCCTGCCAGTACGGTCGATCATAGCGTCCCACATGTTTGATTGAACAACACATTAATCATACAAGCTGATACCCGGTGACATTACCTTGTTTGACACCAACGGTCAGAAAGCCACATCAACGGCCACTGGTCACAAAATACAGCCGGTTAGACCACTGGTGTACTAACACTACCGCTGATGATACCGGTTCTGGCATCCTGCAGGTCAGTGCGCTCATAGTAGGTTTCACCCCAGTTCCAGAGCACACGCCATGAAAAACTCCTCAACGTTCCGTTCCTGTGTTTTATACCCCGTCTGCATCTTTGCCATCAGCACTCACCGGCAACCCGCGTCTGACCCCGTCGCTTGGTGGAGGCATTACCTGGGTGCAGGAGATCGACCTCGATAGCGAAGCATCGGCAAACGAGCGCTCGTTTTCTGACTCAGGCTCAGTCGGGTTTCAGCTGATGGCAGGACTCGACTACCAATGGACAGACCAATTTTATGTCACCGGTGAACTCCGCTACTCAAACCTGACCGACCTGCGTCTAAGCGAGGAAGGCGGCAATGGAGAAATATCCGGGCTCAACTACCAGCCATTAACACCGGGAGTGGGTATTGGCTATCGCTTTTAATGTCGTCATTAAAAGGTATCGATAAGATGAAGACAAACAGCTAATCAGGTTTTTCAAGAACCAGTCTCAGACCAAGACCAATCAACACTAACCCGCTTGCCCGGTAAATCGCTATTAAGCAAGCAGGTTTCCGCCGAAACCACTGTGATAACTGCCCGGCACAGAAACCGATCGGTCCCTTGATCATAAATGTAAGCAACGCAAAACCCGACCCTAGTAAAAATATTGAGAAAGTCGGGTTTTCAGCACCAGGCTGCACAAACTGCGGTAAAAAAGCGAAGTAGAA
>CALHCI010000085.1 GCA_937931165.1 uncultured Granulosicoccaceae bacterium | reverse complement strand
CTCTGTAGCCCTTCCGTAAGTCATCTCTGGAGGCCCCTATCATCGGATGTTCTTGTAACCGATCAATACCGGAAACCAACTCTTCCAGGTAGGTATCTGCTTGGGCAATGCTCCATTCCTCAGCGGTGTAAACCCAAATATTAACTAAATCTTGTTCTGCCTGTGAGCTTTGTACAACACTACGCACTCTTGTGTTTACTCTGACTTATGGCACGCCCGGCTTTTTTTATTTTATCCAAATCAATTGGGCCTGCAACTCCGGACTTCTCACCAGCGATAAGTGCCTTCCTTAATGCATTCTTGTTCTTTTCAGTCTCTTCAAGCAGTCTGAGACTTTCTCTAACAACTTCACTCGCAGAGCCGTATCGCCCGGATTTTAGCTGTTTTGCAATAAACTTATCAAAGTGCGGGCCAAGTGAAATGCTTGTATTCTTACCCATTGTGGCCATTCCGTATAAACCGCATTAACATTACCAAATATTGGTACAAAGGCAAGCTGGTAGATCGCAGGATGCAGAAAACCAGACTTGCGTATAATCAGGTAGCCGAGGGTAGCTAACCCTCAGCCCCCACACCACCCTGCATGCGGCTCCGCACGGGGCGGTTCATCAACCATGAAAAAATAACACCTATGCCTCTCTCAAAGAGAAAAGCCCTCACGACCTGAGATACTGTTTGCTAAGAGCAGCGTTGATAC
The DNA here is from genome assembly GCA_937931165.1 of uncultured Granulosicoccaceae bacterium. Lineage (GTDB taxonomy): Bacteria > Pseudomonadota > Gammaproteobacteria > Granulosicoccales > Granulosicoccaceae. Next base: position 45,944 of record CALHCI010000085.1, on the reverse strand, counting down.
CGTGGGATTTGGCGCTGTGCCACCACCTCTTGCTGGTTAACCCGCAGGCAATTGCAACAACCGGTGGAAGCCCGAGTTTGATCATGTTGCGTATCCTGGTTCGCGGCTTGCGCCACTGTTTCCATGCCTGGGTAGATTTAGTGCACTAAACACCGTACTCAGTGACAAACTTGGTGCGCAGGAATGCATCAAGCCCTTCTATTCCACCTTCTGACCCGTAGCCGGACTCGTTTATCCCGCCAAACGGTGACTCTGGAGTAGAGACGCCCGGATGATTCACACCGACCATACCGGCTTCAAGTTCCTCTTCTATCGCAGTGGCTTTTGCACCATCCTGCGTATACACAAATGAAGCAAGACCAAACGGCAGGGAGTTAGCTCTTTGCACCACTTCATCAAACGATGAAAACGATGATATAGGCGCTATCGGGCCAAATGGCTCTTCGGTCATGATACGTGCATCATCACTGACATTGCTTAGCACTGTGGGCGGAAAGAAGTACCCCTGATTGCCCAGTCGCTGACCACCGGTTTCAACTTTCGCGCCGTGCGCTACCGCGTCACTGATAAAGTCATCCATCACTTCAAGCCTGCGATGGCCCACCAGTGGCCCCATCACCACACCTTCATCCAGACCGTTACCTACTTTGATTTTTTTCACCCGCTCAACCACACCATGAACAAACTCATCCTGCACACCTTCCTGAACATAAAAGCGCGTTGGAGAAATACACACCTGACCGGCGTTACGGAATTTAAATGCCACCATATCGTCCATGGCTTTTTCAAGATTGGCGTCATCAAAAACAATTACCGGTGCATGACCACCCAGCTCCATGGTGCACCGCTTCAGGGTATCTGCAGAAAGCTTTTGCAGATGCTTGCCAACCGGAATAGAACCGGTAAAAGATAACTTGCGCGGTATCCACGATGACAGCACGTGTCGCGATACGTCATCGGGCACACCAAACACTACATTCAACACGCCCGGCGGTAACCCCGCGTCCTGCAGGCTGCGTGCAATAGCGACTGCAGTACCCGGCGTCTCTTCACTGGGTTTGATCAGCATGGAACACCCTGCCCCGAGTGCCCCGGCTATTTTTCGCATGGCATTGTTGGCGGGAAAATTCCACGCTACAAAAGCACAGGCAGGCCCGACCGGTTCTTTCAACACCATCTGCCGCGTACCCGGAAAACGATGCGGGATAACGCGCCCGTAAGCACGCTTACCCTCTTCGGCATACCAGCGCATTACTTCAATGGCAAACTGCAATTCAATTTTTGATTCGAACAGCGGCTTACCCATTTCCATGGTGAGCGTTTTCGAGACAGTGTCTATTCGTTCTTCCAGCAGATTAGCTGCGTCAGACATCACTTTCTGACGCTGATTTGCCGGTGTCTTTTTCCAGATCTTAAAACCGTCTGCACTCGCCTGTAATGCCCGGTCCAGGTCACTGGCTGACGCATGTGGCACCTGCGCAATCACTTCCTCGGTAGCTGGATTAATCACAGCTTCCTGCACCCCTTCACTACCCTGACACCATTCTCCGGCAATCAGCAACTCTAGTTTCTCGGGGTACATAGTTATCCTCTCTGGGTTGGGACGGACGCAAACACGGTATGTTTTGCGCAATTAACAGTGACGTATACGAATGTTAACCGTAAAAATGTTAACCGTAAACGAACGTCAGATACACATCCCGGTAAACGCAGCGCTGATCCACCCACGGCGAGTATGATAGAGTTTTGATTGCAGCGAACCATCAGTGAAACAAGGTGTACCCATGAGAAGTATTTTCATTCTGGCTATTGGCGTGATTACGGGCCTGGCCAAGTCGCAGCTAATCGACCGGATTACTGGCACACGGATTAACAACCCGGGGCAGGCAAAGCCCGAAGACTTCACTTCAACTCAGCCAACTGATACTCACCAACAGTCCTCTGACTCTCCGTTTTCCACCGTCGAAAGCACAAGTGTTGAATCAATTGTCGGTGTGTCGGACACAGCAGCCAACAACGCTACAACCCCCGATGATGTACTCGAGATTTCTCAAATCTCGCTTGCAGAAATCAACCACTACAATGATCTGGTACTCGTATTACAACATATCGACAAAGCCGACTCAGAGCAGCTTGCAGAGCTGGCGCAACAACTCGTTCGCAATCAAATATCGCAGATTGATAGTTTCCACCCGGCCATCAATACAGCCATCTTTCAAAGATGGGCAGCCGTTGATATCGATGCTGCACTCGAACAAATCGAGCGTTCAATACACTCTGAAGACCCGCGCGACTATCTCTCAATGAGCAACATCTCTACTCTGGCATCACTGCAACCGGACTCTGTAAAAAGCTGGTTAAACGGTTTGGAACACAGCCAACGTTCGATGTTTGAGCAACCGGTTTACGCAGGCATCACATCCAGTGATCCGGAAGCTTTCGCACGCGAGGCTCTGGCAAGCGGTGACCCGGACGGTATGCTCTACAACGCAATAATGCAATGGGCAGAGATAGACCCGGCCGCAGCGTGGTCATTCCTGCAAACTGAAATAAATCCGGATGATATAGCCAGCCGATACTCCCCATTGCTGTACATTTGGACGGAACGCGCTCCGCACGAAGCAACCGCAGCACTGTCAACACTGCTGGAAAACACAGATGCCGCAGACCCACAGCGACCAATGCTCCAGGGTCTGTTCGGCAATGCACTTGCACAGTCAGATCCGGAAGCAGCATTGCAATGGATTTCTGAAATCATGACAAACACGCTTCAAAACACCGAATCACAAGCTTATGCAGATGAGCTCAGATACGGCTTATTGCCGGGCATAATTCATAACGTGGCGCAACACAACCCGTTATTGGTAGAACAATGGATTGATCAATTATCAGAACAACAACAGGCGATTATTTTGCCGGAAGCCATTCCCGCTTTGCTGGAAAGTCTTGTCTATAAAGACCCACAAAAGGCACTTGCACTTGCTGAGCAATTACCTGAACAAAACGGTTACGACAACCGCGACATGATTGTCCAACAATGGATATATGAAGACAGGGAAACCGCGGTGAATTGGTTAATTTCTTTGCCAAATTCCGTTGAAAACGAAAAACTGCAAATCTTCTCTGCTTTAAGCCTCATTCACGAAGACATCGATGCAGCAATGACTGTACTTAATCAGGTGCAGGGCTCACTTACTCCAGATGTTGTACTCACAGCCATTGTACCGCTGGCAATGACCAAACCCGAGTCCGCAAGACAATGGCTTAACCAACAATCCGATCCCGCCCTGATCGAAGCCGGAACGTTGCTTATCGAGATCAGCCGGAAAACCACCCCGACAACAGAGCTACTAAGCAGAATTGAAAATGCGTCACTCTCTGGTAACCGATTGTCACTGGTTGTAGAAATGCTGAACCAAAGCTCACCACAGGACATAGAAATAATTACCCACTGGGTATCGTCCAGTACCGCGCTTAACGATCAGGAACGAACGCATTTGTTGTCGATGTTACAGCCGTCGATTCAGTACCCGGATTATGGCGGCTTTTATACCCGACATCTGGATTCCGGATTGAGTGGCGACAACAAAGCGCTTACCAATTTACAACGGGAATAAACCACCGGTTAGTCGTGGTGACAAGTAAATCGATATAGTCACAGTCATGTCACTTAAATCAGCCAACTCGGCCTAACGAGAAACCCCGGGCCAGATGGTGGCGAATACCAATGGCAAGGATAACCCCCGGCACAATGCCAAGCACACCTGCCGCTGCAAGCAGAGGTACATTTGCACTCATGACACTACCTACCCGCGTCATAATGCCACCAAACGGTTTTGCATCGATGGTGGTCAGAGCATTAGACAGTAAAAACTCAATCCACGAAAACATAAAACAGAAAAACGCTGTGACGGCAATACCCGTGGCAATTTGAGGCAGTAACAGCTTGCGAAAAAAACCAAACACAGAATAACCGTCAATCGCGGCGCTCTCATCCATCTCAACGGGCACCTCCGAGATAAAGCCTTCGAGTATCCAGATGGCTAACGGAATGGTGAAAAAACAGTGCGACACTGCCACTGCGATATGCGTATCAATTAAATTAAGCGTAGAAAACATTTGAACGAATGGCACCAGTAGAATCGCAGGCACCATCATTCGCAACATCAGTAACGCAAAAAACAGCAGGTGGTTACCCGGAAACCGAAACCGCGAAAATGCATAAGCCGCCGGTAACGCCACCGATACAGAAATCACCACATTGATCGTTACGTAGATCAGTGCATTAACGTAGCCGAGATACCAGTCCGGCTCAGACAATATGTACCTGAAGTTATCCAGGGAAGGATTGGACAGCACCAGCGACTCACTGGCGCTACCTCTGGCCTGCAGGCTAATGGTGATCAGCCAGTACACAGGGATCATTACAAGTAATGTGTAGAACAGCGGAAAAATAGCTAACCGACGATTCACGCTATGCCCTTGCTTTGTAAAGCCAGCACTTCGCGTTTAGGCATGACCAGTCTATAGAAAGCCGCTGATATAAAAATCACTATCAGAAAATAGATCACAGCCATCGCCCCGGCTTTACCAAGATCAAACTGTACCAGGCCGGTTTGCACCAGCTCATGAGATAAAAACGTGGTACTGACACCGGGCCCGCCCCGACTAATCACATAGGGCTCTGTATACAACGTAAAGCTATCCATAAATCGCAAGAGTACAGCTATCGCCAACACCAGTTTTAATCGGGGCAACTGAATATACCGAAACACAGCCCAGGCACCCGCACTATCGATAGCAGCAGCCTGATAATAAGCATTTGGAATGGCTCGCAGACGTGCATAGCACAACAGCACGACCAACCCGGTCCAGTGCCATGTATCCATCAACAACAACACGCTCCAGGTCCAAAGAGTACTGTTCATGTCCAGTGTAATACCAACACTATACAACGACTGATAAAGCAGCCCGGTACCGGGCTGCACCATCGCTTTCCAAAGATAGCCGACCACAATCACAGGTGTCAGCATAGGGATGGATAACAACACAATAATAATAGTGGTCAGTAAGCCTGACTTTGGCATACGCAGGGCTATGAATATTCCAAGTGGAATCTGAACTGATAGCACCAGAAGCGCAAAGCCCAGGCTTCGCAGCACAGACTGGTAAAACTCTGCCGACGACAACACTTGTGCATACCACTGTCCACCAGCCCAGATAAACACATTGCCGCCAAACGTGTCGTGCAGCGAGTAAAAAATCACAAACGCGATAGGCACAACACCGACAGCAATCAGAACCACAATGGCAGGCAACAGGTATAGCCAAGCTGTTTTATTATGATGAGTACTCTGCATACGATTAATAGTACGGGAATCCGATCATGCAGGTACAGCTCTGCAAGTTGAGTACAACTCAAGAGGGGCAGTTAATAGTAACAAGTCAACAACACCACTACAGCGACACGCTGAATTTACAAAACAGGCTGGGAATCAGCGCAATCTGAACTATAGTTCCACATGCGGTCAATGAAATCGCACTGATATAGTAATAACAATCATATGGAAGTGCAGAAATGCGTCTAGTATTAATTTTGGCAACCGTCCTGGTTGCGGGGTGCGCAGGCGGGAAAGCAGTGATGATTCAAGCGCCTTACCAACACGCCAAATACACGCCGGCCAACACGCAGGAATTCGGCATTATTCAGTACTCACTTGACGGTAGCCCTGCCGCTGTAGAGGCAGGACGAATCAGCGCCTATCTTCAGATGGAGCGCGCTTGTCGCGGCACTTACACCGTGCAACCGGTTTCCTCAGCAGGTTATTATCGCTCGCCGTGGTGGCAACTGTGGTCCCGGAGCACTTACTGGACGCCGGGCAGTTCAGGTATTGGCAGCTACGAACGACATCGCAGCACCGTACAAAACGCAAATAACTACACAGTAAAAACCAAAACGCTCCATTTCTACTGTGAACGGCCCAGAGATTTCTAAGCTGGTACCAGAGATTTCCAAACTGTTATAAGTGCAGCCACCATCGAGGTGGCTATCCGCGTTGGCCGTGACCAAACACGATCTCCTTCGCATAGAATATACCGCTCGTTAAGTAATTATTTTCACCCGCCAATCAGCACCTGAAACCAAATATCAGTTGACATGATACCTTTTGGTATTATTTAATATATGAAACCAAACGGTATCATATGTAATGTCTGCTCAAGTACAGAACAGTTTCCGGGCACTCGCAGATCCCACTCGCCGCGACATCCTGATGCTCCTTTCCCGACAGGAGATGACCATCGGAGAAATTGCCGCTGAATTCCCGATCACCAGAGCAGCCGTTAAAAAACACCTGAACATGCTCGAAGAAGGGCAACTTATTTCTGTGCACCCGAGCGGGCGTGAACGTATTAACCGCCTGCAGCCTCAGGGACTGAAAAACGTTACCGAGTGGATGAGCTACTTCGATCAATTCTGGGACGACAAACTGTCCGCACTACAAGATGTTTTTAATAACCAATAGGAACGAACCATGTCAGCCACCACTATTTCCAAATCTGTTTTTCTTGCCGCCACACCGGATGTTATCTGGACCTATCTCACAGAGCAGAAGAAACTCGGACAATGGTTCCACCCCAGTAGCGCTGATCTGACTGAAGGACACGACTACGAACTGATGCAGTCACAACAGGACGGCAGCACTAAAAAGGTCTGCTGGGGAAAAGTAGTTTCCATGGATAAACCACACAGTATGGAGTGGACGTTTACCATAACACCGCTGGCAGGCGCGATGACCACAGTGCACTGGAAACTTGAAGCTATTAGCGGCGGCACACGGCTGACACTGACGCATGAAGGTATTAGCGATGCCGCGGGTGATTCTGCGATGGGGCTGTTACTGGCACTCGATAAAGGATGGGACGAGCATTTCATGTCAATGCGAACGGCTATTGCAGAAGAGTGATCAATCGCTGCCGTTATGCCATGGTGTAACGGCACTGCATAAATCCGGCAGTAGTTTTACAAAGCGTGTTAATGCAATAATTGCCGCACAACCAGACTTGGCAGATACACCATGCACGAAAGCATTGTCAGCGTTACCAGCGCACATGGCGTGATTCCCGGCTTCTATGTCGTGCCCGACCTCGATAACACCTGGCCGGCCATTATTCTGTACATGGACGCACCCGGCATTAGGGAAGAGCTGCACAATATGGCACGGCGGATTGCCGTGCAGGGCTATGCGTGCATTGTTCCGGATCTCTACCATCGCTACGGCACTATCCGGTTCGATGTGACGCGACGCAGCGAGGGCATGACCTCAGTTATACTGGCTGCCTACCGGGGGCTGACAGATGCAGATATCAATCAGGATACCGCCGGGGTGATCGGCTATCTTGATGGTCGTGCCGAAGTGCTGTCTGATAAAATCGGCAGTGTCGGTTATTGTATGAGCGGAAGGTTTATTACTACCGCTGCAAGCAAGTTCACAGACCGGTTTGCCTGTGCCGCATCACTTTATGGCACTCGTCTGGTTACCGACGAACCAGACTCGCCACACTTACACCTCAGTGGTATTAAAGCCGAGTTGTACTACGGTTTTGGCAGCCTCGACACCTACACCCCGCCCGAGTACATCGCCACGCTTAAAAGCCACCTCGACTCCGCCGGGCTCAACTATGACATGGATGTATTTGAAGGCGCAGACCATGGCTACTGTTTTCTAGAGCGCGCAACCTATAATCCAGAGGCATCAGAAGCCAGCTGGAAAAAGGTATTCGACCTGTTTGCACGTCACCTGAAACAAACCTGACAACCCCTGATCATTCAGTGTGTATTAATTGCCCTTATCAAACGCATTATCTTTCAACGATAGCGCACTCCACGCAGCGAGCAATGAAAACACACAGGCGCCTATCATCACCTCAATAAAAGCCCGGTCAAGCGCATGAGACATCACCTGCTGAGCGGTAGTGTGTAGACTGACAGGAAGCACACCCAGATCTGCCTGGGATATAGCATCAGCAGTTTCAAGTATCACCGGAGCGAGCAAAGACCGCACCCCTTCGTCTGCCACATTGACCGTAAGACTATCATCAAGGTGAAAGCGATAACGCAACGCCAGCATTGCACCGAACAAGGCAATAGACAGCAGGTGGCCAATACGGGTTACGCCATGATTAATACCGGAAGCGAGCCCGCTTTCATCGGTATTTACACTATTCAATACACCTGTGGTTAACGGCGTCACCATCAATCCCGCTGACAATCCAAACAACGCCATCACTACCGCACCAGCCCATGGTGTCCGCAGCCAGACAATGGCACAGGCACCAACAGTCACCAGTGCAATACCTAATGCCCCCATGATCATCGGGGTACGATAACCGATACGGTCAGCCCAGCCACCCACCGGACGCGCCATCAAACTAATACACACACCCATTGGCAGCATGTTTAACGCTGCCGTAGAAGCACTCAGGCCGAGAGAAGAAATCAACATATACGGTACTAAAAACATGACCGCTGCAAAGGTTGCAAATATGGTCAGGCAATAGGCATTCAGCAAAACAAATTCGCGATTAGCCAGAAAATGCGCTGGTAATATGGGTTGTGGCGCACGCCGTTCCCACCAGTAAAACATTGCCAGCGCTAACACACCTGCAAGCCAGCCCGGCCATACCTGTAACGAACCGACGGCATACAATGACAGGTTTATGGTAGAGAATACAAAGGCACCAAGCCCTGACACCAGCAGCAGTGCACCCGGCCAGTCAAGTGACACCGGCTTGCGCTCAGCACCACGGGGTACAGCAATTTTTGCCAGTACAAACGCCAGTACACCCAACGGCAGGTTTACCCAGAACGCATACGGCCAACCACCGTTATCGACCAGAAAACCGCCTAACACCGGTCCGGCAGCAGCAGATGCCGACGCCGTTGCTGACCATATACCAACCGCTTTGCCGCGTTGTTCCGGCGGATACAACCGCGCAATGATGGACAGAGACTGCGGCAACATGAGCGCTGCACCGACCCCCTGACAGGTACGCGCACTAATCAGCCAGAAACTGTCAGGTGCTGCAGCACAAGCGGCAGAAGACACAGTGAAAACTGCAATGCCAATAAGAAATAATCGGCGTGGTCCGTAACGATCCCCGAGTGATCCACTTACGATCAGCAGTGCACACAGCGCCAGTAAATAGGTATTGGCTACCCACTGCAGTGCAGCAAAGCTGGTGCCCAAATCGCGTTGTATGCTTGGCAATGCGATATGCACGATAGTGCCATCGATAAACCCCATACTCGACGCAATGATCGTTGAAGCAAGCGCACTGCCACGCTGCAAACGGCTTAACTGAGCCATATCATGGAAAGGCCATATCAGAAATAAGAATGGATCGCCAACCGGCGTCGATCAGGTACAGACTGATCAGGTAAAAACTGGCAAGTACAAGAGAGTGGTTGCCAACACCGGAACATTCCCGACAGAATACACTAACACTTAAACCTTATAGCAAAAGAAAGGTAACCCGGCTATGACATATCAGCTGTATTACGCGCGCGGCAGTGCATCGATGGGCGTTAGAGTGATTTTAGAGGAAATCGGCGCTACGTATGAACTCATCGAAACCACCATCGACATGGACAAACCACGCTCGCCCGAGCAACTCGCGTTAAACCCGAATGGCTGGATACCCGTGCTTATATGGAATGACAAAGCCATGTACGAATGCGCCGCCATTACCATTTTCCTTTGCGACAAATACGCCGAAGCTAAGCTTGCGCCACCACCTGACTCAGACGAACGCGGGCTCTACCTGCAGACACTGGTGTACTTTTCAAGCTCAGTACAAACTGCGTTTCAGTTAAGCTATTACCCACAGCGATTTTCCGACACCAGCGCAGATGAACCCGGCGCCCAACGGCGAGGTAACCGTCGCCTTCGCGAAACCTGGCAGGTAATTGATGATCAGATCGGCAACAATCTCTGGGTGCTCGGTGATCAGTTCAGTGCCGCAGATATCTATTTAACCATGCTGACAACCTGGCTGAAAACCTCACTCGGACATCCGTCTGTTGGCGAATTTCCCAACGTTCATCGCATTGCTACAGAGGTAATGAAAAGACCGAGTGTACAACTGGTATACGGAAGTGACGGTTAGCGATAACCTATTCTATTAACAGCAGAGCCAATGACAGTCAAAATAAGCGAAACTCAATGATGGATGACAGCAAATACTGCCATCCCTAAGCCATACTGGTACAGCGTGTTACGACTGGGCACGACTCTGATAATACGCCACCACTCGAGGATCTTCACTGATGCGCTGCTGGTGCTCCATTAGTGTCGGTGCCAGGGTTTGTACAATGTCTCCCGGTACATGATCAAGCCGCCCGGACGCCAGTGACCTTACCTGTACAAAGGCTTTCAAGTCAGCCATCGTCAGCTGATTATCTGCAAAATAGCTACCGCCACCACGCTCGAGCAGCTCGGCAGTGCCTTTTAAAAACACCGTAATGCGGCCTTCGGTGAGTTGTTTACGCGCTTCTTCCAGCGCCTCTCCTTCCAGCCCGAAAGTTTGCACCACATAGTGCGTCAGATCTTCCATGGCACCCATGACTTCATCACAGTAAAGCGCCTGCAGCTGATCAGTCGGATACAACGCTGCCAGTCGCCCCACGTAACGACTCAACGCATTCGACTGCGTGACCTGCACGCCGTCTATTTCCATGACAGGCACAGCCCGAAAACGAATGCCGCCGCGTTGCTCACCGAACTCCTGAAAACTGATGCGATGATCTTCAAACGCAATACCCGCAGCATGTAAACCGATACGAATAGGTTCGGCACGGCCACCGTCTATATCGAAATAGGTTAGTTTGTAACTCGGCATCAGTGACTCCGGTGTCTTTAAGCAGGAAAGATATTATTAACTTTGCAGTCTACCTACATTTTGACCGGGGTGCTAAATACTAATGTGTCATTGCGTAAATCAAATAATTTATACCAAACCGATAAGCCAGTGATGTCATGGGTACCGGATAAACCGGATCGTCCGCATGTTCCCAGGCATCGCCCATATCCATATTAAAATTAATCGCTACCATTAACCTGCCGTGCTGGTCATAAATACCTCTCCACCGCGCTGGTGTATGTGGCATTTGCACCATCACACCATCGGTACCCTGATAAAGATGTCTGCGACCGGGTATCTGGGTTCGTTGTTCAAGCTCGTATAACACATGCAGCAGTTCATCCCCACCGGGAATATCCACTATTTTGTATTCGGGCAGTACCTGCGACATGACTTCAGAAAATGTATCCCACTGATCAGGACCATGAAAATCATCCACAACCATAAACCCGCCACGCAGCAGATATTCACGCAACTGCAGTTGCTCAAGTCGCCCGAGGTACCAGCGCCCGACCTGTTGCACAAATAACCACGGGTAATCAAAAATGGCCGCATCTGTCAGGCGTATGTGTCGGCTATCGGGTGCAATATTAACTCTGGTGTAACGCGTAACGCCGTCGGTAAAGTGTTGCTCTGCATCCGGCCAGTCAATCGCCCACCACGGTCGCCCCGGACCCCAGGTACTTTGGCGGTTGTGATCAAAAATCAATCTCGCCATTTCAAATTCGCTTATCGGTGGGATGCTGGTATCCGTATTGTTGTAATCACCTGCCGTTGTTACCGGTGGAATCATCAGCAACAAAGCACAACAACAACCCAGCAATCCGGCCCAGACACTATCCCGGGCTCTTGATATCAGCCCGCCCCACACTTGCGGAGATATGTGAACGCGATCACTCATAGGCGTCATGCTGCCACTGTGCCCGCGCTTTGGCAATCAGCTGTCGGCAGTCAGTCAGCATTCATCCTGCCTTGTGATATTTCTGTTATCTAATCTCACATCAATGGTGACAACTGCGCTCGAACCATACCAGTGCTGCGTCGTCCTACTCCGTGTAACCAGTTAAATACAGCGATAACCACTTTCACACTACCACATAAACCGGAGTAAACATGTCTCAGTCAATTTCACAAAACCCCACACTTCGCTACGCACTGATGTTTCTGGCACTGGCGTTTTTCTCGTCAGGCACAATGCACACGGCTTTCGCTATGGGCACCAGCGAAGGCACCTGGGTTAATAAGCAATATAAAATCAAAGGCGCATGGGAAATTGAAAACCGGAACGGCCAAACCGTTATCAAATTTAAAGACGGATTCAAGACCAAAGGTGGCCCGGATCTCAAGGTGTTTTTGTCAAAAAAGAACATTAGCGATGTCAATGGCAAGAACGCCACGACGGACAGCATTCTGATTTCGACACTCAAAAATAAAAAGGGCGATCAGGAATACGTGTTACCGGCAAACATAGATATCAACGACTATGCATCGCTGTTAATACACTGCGAGGCATTTAGCGTGCTTTGGGGTGGTACCAACATTTAACGTAACCAAAACGCGCACAGCGGTAACTACCATCGCTGTGCGCTATTGCAATAAGCCAGGCTCTCTCGCTTTGTTTTGACACGCCACCCGATTTTTCACCCGTAGAACCAGAAACAACGATTTAATATGAGTCTTAACTGTGGACTCGGCAATACCAAGTTCCATAGGAATGCATACCACACTGGCGCAATCTGTCGACCGTGCCCACGAACTGATTCACAAAAGCAGCCCGCCGGACCTGGTTATTTCAGACTTCCGACTCTCTGAGCAAACCCATGGTGTCGAGCTGATTCACAACCTGCGTTAAGTTACCGGGAATGTCGGCAATGCCCGCACTGATCGTAACCGGGGATACTGCTCCGGATGTCGTTGCATACATTGAGTCCGGCAGAATCCCGTATCTTCACAAGCCCGTTAATACGAATCAACTGACAAAGATAATTCTGCAAATACTCGATGCATCTCAAGTGAATACACAACCAATGGAAACGGCTTAACGATAAAGGTGGAGAAATTTCTGATACTGATAAGCCAATTCAAATGATCCGCAGGTTTGTGAATAGGCTTTGGTAAATCCAGCCAGGCTGTACTGGTGATGTTGGCCGATTTTAATGCTGCCACCAGCGGCCATTTGCGCTATCAGTTTCCAGAAACCAGGCTCCTGATCACCTACTCCGTACTCCTCACCTAAACGGCTTAGCCGAAACGTCATTGCTGGCAGACTATCGATCCTGACTTTCAATGGTATGCCGGCACTTTGTCCGGTAATATTTTTATCAAATAATAGTTTGAAAGTATTGTCAGATAAACACACCAGTCTGAGCTTGCCGGAAGCTTCATCAGAACTGCTGGTTGCCAGATAACCATATTCAACGTCAGCTACTGATTGCGTATTCAGGTAACCATTCCAGTTTGCGCTGACAGGCAGCGCCCAAAGTAATGCAAGCACCAACGTAACATGCCGGATCGTTAGCATCAGTTTCCAGAGCCTTGTATGGATTTTTTAACGGAAAACTCTACCGAGACAGCGCTGCCAGCGCTCTGATTTCCACCATGGAGTGATGGACATAGCCCTGAATTCCGTGATTGGTACGCGCCAGAAACCACTCTCCATTGGTCTCAAGCGCCTGAATCAATTCGCCCTGCAACAGCCTTACCTTAAAGTGCTTCTGATCATTTGAGGTGGATACGATAGCCGCTGCTTCATCACTAACCGTAAGCTTCGCAAACGGATCGTCTTCATCAAGGGACAAAAACGGCCCCGCCAGAGCAACTGTCTTATGTAACTCATCAATTGAATCACTTTGCGTTGACGAGAATGTACCCTCAATACGGTTTCGTATATCAATTGCTACCGGGTCAGATTGTGCAAGCACCTGCAAATCAGCCGTGCTTCCATCGCCTGACTGCATCACCACAACAATGGTCGGGGGGACCGACAGCGGTGTCACTTTTGTCACAACCGGATCCGGTTCCTTCAGCAAGCTATCACGGGTTCCGGCTACAGCACCGGATACAAAACTGTTAAACAACCCCGCTTTGTTAACGTCGGATACCACAGGCTGAATGTCTTCATTGAAGCTTACTACCGCGCTGGTATTGCCGTTACTGTTGAACCAATTGAATGAAACTACAAGCGCTGCTGCAATAATTATTGTATCGGCTGTTGTACGAAGCCCGCTTCGCACCATTGCAAAAGAGATCAGCGGTCTTGCAGCTGAAGCGGCACGGACTGTACCTGCGAATTCTCTTCCGGCCAACTCGCTTCCGGCCAACCCTCTTCTGGCACGCCCCATAAGAATCGCTACAACAAACGCCGTGTAAAGCGTAAGCAAATAGAGCGGATACGCAAGCAGTACCGGATCAAACCTGCCAACAGACATTACCGCACAAACAGAGGCAATGAGTGAAACCACCCAGGTCACCAGCGTTTCACTTTCAGGGTCTTTATAAGCCTTGATCGCTGTGGCGAGCCCGCCCAGCAGACTGATACTGATGGTAATTGCCAGCGCATAGCCGGCGTTCTCGGTGAAGTACCACAGCACCAGACCAACGGAAGCGGCAAAAAGAATCGCGTAATCCGACCGGCTCAGGTACGCACCGGTACCCGATCGGATCGATAGCGCAAATACAATGATGGTTCCGGTAACCTGCACAGCGGCAAACCACAACGAGCTGGAAGCACCTTCAAACACCTGTGAAAAAAACGCAATGGAACCCAATACTGACCAGATCAGCCACGAGGCACGCTGTGGGTGCGTACGCCGAGCCAGGGTATCCAGGATATACGGAATGTAAGCGAAGGTACTGAGTACACCGGATGCGACTCCAAACACCAGCAAGGTGTTTTCAGCGCCATAACTGTACAGCGAGTTTACGATTGCTATTACCGGGTCCATCCGGAAATCTCCGTTGCTTTTTGCAAGAGGCAAATATTGAAATATTTGCACAGGGCAACATCCCATTGCCCAACGCAAGATTAACACAGAACAGCTTATCTGAATTCGGTACTATGACCAGTTTCTATTTATATATCTTCCCTGATTCCCCTGATTTGTCGTTGCAAGCTAAGGGACAGTTGACAGTCGTCAGTGCAAGTTGACAAATTCACGAAGACAGATAGCCTATCGGCGGCAATGAGTATCCCTTGTGTTGCACGGCAGCAATTCAGACAACACCGGATTCACAGTTGCTGTAAAAAGCATTAACTTCGAAGCGTAATCAACACCATACCAATGGCTACCATGCCAGTACCGGTGGCCGCCATCACGCCAATGGACTCGCCAAGCAACACAGCGGCAAGCAACACGCCACTGACGGGTGCAAGAAAGTTAAACCCTGCCATCACACTGGGCCGATAACGACTGATTAACCATAACGAAGCCATAAACCCGAAACCTGCTACTACCACCCCCTGATACAACAACCCGAATACCACAGAATAGGAAAACCGCTCCCATCGAATAGTTTCGGTAGCAACAGCAAACAACAAATAAAACGGCAGTGAAAAAATCATCTGCCAGACAGCCAGTCGAAACGGCTCGACCCGTTGCATTAAGTTTGCACTGACAATCAACCGGTACCCCAGCAACGTTGCACTTGCCAGGCAAATCCAGTCTCCGGTGCTGCCAAAGCTCAGCCCGTTGTCAGAGACCTGAATCAGTGTCATACAAACACCGGCAAACGCTATGACCAATCCGAATGATCGCAACACGGTCAGCTGATCACCGCGAATCAATAAGTGTGCAAAGACCGCTGCAAACAGCGGGTTGGTAGAAATAAGAATGGCGGCATTGATTCCACTGGTGTTATCGAATCCGATATTCATCAGCAGAATCTGAATGGTAAATAAGATGCCGATCTTAATAATCGGTATCCACTCTGAATGATCCGGCCACAGCCGGTGGCCGCGATACCGGCACCACACCACAATGGTCAAAATGCCTAAAACAAAACGTAACAGCGCACTCCACGCCGGTGGAAACACTTCCAGCCCGAATTTGGCTGCAATTGGATTACCACCCCAAAGCGTGTGAATGACAACCGAAAGCACGATTGCCTGCAACGGGACACTAAGCATACATGAAGTTCCGTACCCGGTAGGGTGTGGTAAAAAGTGGTTGGACTATTAGGCGGTGTGCTGCCGCGAAGACTGCGGTAAAAAGCACAATCTCCTCCCCCTCCTGCAAGCGCCAGCTTGCGGAAGCGTCGGAGCCTAAGCGACGGGGAGGGTTCCCACCGTGGCTCGTATTTGTTTCAGGTACTATAAGCGTTTAGTAAATAATCGCCTCACTCATCGCAGAGTTCTGATGCCACTCCCAGTAAGTGTTCTGTAGTGCCAGAGTCTGCTCACCGGCAGCATTGTTTGAGAACGTGCGATCATTCAGCCGGGTGACGGGTATAACGCCTCCGCCAGTGGTGGTGGCAAAAACCTCATCAGCAGAAAATAATTCTTCCACAGTAATATCTTTTTCAACCACTTCCAGTCCGTGTGTGGCGCAAATCTCCATGGCAACCTTGCGGGTAATGCCATGCAACACTCCTTTGCGCGGCGTGCGCACCTGACCATCACAGATTATAAAGACATTAAAACCTGGACCCTCAGTCACGTAGCCTTGTGCATCGATCAATACCGTATTGTCGTAACCCGCCTCTTTGGCATCTATTAACCCTTGCGTAAAGTCACCCCAGTGATAATTCTTTGCAGTCGGATCTACCGAATTCTCACTGATGCGGTGAACATGATCGGGAATGTAGATGCTGGCTCCGCGCTTCACCACCTCTTCTGTAAACACCCAGACAAAAGGAACGCACCAGGCATAGAAGTGATTCACGCAATCACGCGGATCACGGCTGCCAACGTTTGCCGGCTGCCCGCGGCTTGCAACAAAGGACACATAGGCGTGTTGTAAGCCCGAGCGCGACACGATGCGGTGCAGAATCCGGCGCATGTCATCGCGAGACTGATCGACGTTCAGGCGGCACTTACGCATACTTTCTTCAAAGCGATTCAGATAATCATCAAGCCGAAAGAAACGTCCTTCCCACACGTGCACGACATCGTAAGTGATATCGGAATGGGTTAATCCCCAGTCTGTTACCGGCAGCCTGGCGTCGGCAATGGGCATGATTTGCCCCCACATCCAGGCAGCACCGCTACTGCAATCGTTTTTCATCTGTATCAATCCTGAAACTCGCAACGTCTGGCAATCTTTAGCCGCCAAAAGGTACGGAATATTTTCCGTGCTTCATACACTTAAACAACGAGCATGACACAAATAGACCTTCTTTATATCTCGAACCATGGGAATCACACGAATGACCAATTGACTACCAGACACAGTTTGTTACGCTTTTTCACAAGGTCTGAACCGGGAAAGTACTTTGGAACAAGTAAGACACTCGCGTCGTGACTACGGCAGAGACTACCGTCGGGAACTCCGCAGAGAGCGCAGGTTGCGACGAAGCACCAATCTGCAGCGAAGGTATAACTTTCGTGGTGCAGGAGGCTCCTTTATTGTCGTCGCACTAATGATTTGCAGCGGCTATTTGCTGTGGAGCGGTGCCACGATGATCTACGATTTCCTGCTGGCGTTGTTAACCACCAGAACCTCACTGTAAATCCTGTGTCGCCGTAGAACCTTCAGCGGTTACGCTGCCATGTCGGCTCGCCCCTTAAGCGATCCGGCTTCATCCTCCGATGTAAACACTACCCACATACCATCTGGAACACCATACCTGTCTGGAACAACAGGGCCATTAGCCTCTCCCCTTCATGATTGATGGCCTGTTAATAAAAAAGCTGGTATCGGTGTTTGTACACATTGTCCCCGGTGCTTTTTTCCTGCTGCTACTGGCGCTGGTGGGCAGACGATGGTTTCCCCGACTCTGCAATACACTGGCACTGCTGCTTTGCATTGCCCTGATCGCAGTATCAATACCTCCCGTCAGCAACTATTTTATCTCTCAACTGGAAGACCGGTTCCCGGTACTGCAGCAACTGCCAGACGATACCGGCATAGTGATGGTGCTGGGTTACGGCCACAACTATGTGGCAGGCAGGCCAGTCAATTCAATGCTTACAGCAAGTGCACTTTCAAGACTTACCGAAGGTGTAAGGCTATGGAAAACCCAACCAGAATCCATGCTGGTGGTTAGTGGTACCGCGTATCGCAGCCCGGTAAGCCATGCGCAAGTAATGATGGATATGGCAATTGATCTGGGCGTGCCTGCCAATCAGATTATCCGCTTTGACCACACCCGTGACACCGCAGAGGAGATTCAATCGGCTGTCAGAACACTAAGTGAAATAGAAAACACCGGCCATCGCCTGGTCGTCGTCAGCTCAGCCACACATCTGCCAAGAGCAGAAACGATGCTGAAACCGCACAAGGTTCCTTACACCATGGTTCCGACTGATTATCTGGCCAATGACTACCCGTGGTACCTTCCTGGCAGCGGATCGCTTTACCACCTCGACCGGGTTGTGCATGAGTGGGCGGGCATGTTGTGGTTTAAACTAAAAGCAGCTACGCAATAACCACTGCAGTTACAGTATTTTGTCGAGAATAATGATCGTTTTCGGCTTTGTGCTGTCACTCATTGTACCCACCACATCAAATCCCCAACGGATGTTTAACAACAGCATATCTCTGTACTGATTCTCTGTATAAGTGCGAACCACTTTATAACCCTGCTCCTTTACCAATCGATGCTGCTCAGCCATAAGCTTAGTCGCAATCCCCTGGTGCCGGTACTCAGGCAGAACACCCCCCATCCAGCTGTAAAATAGCCTTGATGTCATTTCATACCCCACCTTGTATCCAACAGCGGCACCTTCTATATAAGCAATGCATGAAATCAAATTGGGCTTTACCGAACTTTCCCGGTCTATTTTTTCTTTTGTATAAGGCTGCTCAAATATCTGTGATTCCAAAAACCACAACAGGTCTACCAGTGCAGCACTGTGACCGTTAAACTTTTTAATCTCCAGTTCCATTGTTAATTCCTCGCAGCCGATAAAATCCAGTCCCTGACTTTCACCGCATTATCAGACAACGGCCGGGTTCTGGACCACACCAGATAAATGCCTCTACCGGTATGCCATGCCCACTCTTCACGCGCAGCCAGTAACTGACGACCAATCAAATCACGCACTATATGCTCCCAGCCAAATGCAAAGCCCTCACCGGTCTGTGCGGCCTGTAACACCAGAGCGTAATCATTAAGTCGCATTCCTTCTGCAACCTCAACATTCCTGATGCCATGGTGCTCAAACCACTGCGACCATGTCGGGCGCATGCGCACTGGCTCTTCCAGATGTATAAGCCTTTCATTAAGCAAGTTGGGCACAGAGCGCAGATTTTTGGCCGAGCGCATCACGATGGGGCTGGCCACCGGAAAGATAATTTCGTCGGCAATTTTCTCAGCCTCACAGTCGGGCCAGTCGCCATTGCCAAGTCGCACAGCAATACTGATATTTTCTACATCAAGATCAGGCTCATGCACACTGTTTTGTAAGCGCAAATCAATTTCCGGATGCAATTCACGCAGGTTGTGCAGCTTCGGCATCATCCAGTAATACGAAAACGCCGATGATGAATTAAGCGTGACATACTCGGAACGCCCCATGTTATGAACCGCTTCAGCAGCGTTTTCAATACCGCGCAGTGCCTGCGATACATCCGCATAAAACCGTAAGCCCGCATTGGTTAGCGTTATTTGCCGATGCCCGCGATCAAACAGACGCACCGCGAGCGCTTGCTCCAGCTGTTTGATTGCCGCACTCACCGACGGTTGCTGCATCCCGAGTTCGTGCGCCGCCAGCGTGAAAGACCCCAGCCGGGCTGCCGCCTCAAACACAAACAGATTGCGCGGTGATGCAATGAGTTTCAAGGTGTTTCGCATAGCCTCAGTCTATGCTACTCATTAATAATTACAACGGTTACAAATGGTATTTACAGGTCTACTATCGGCTGATCACATAAACTCGGGCAATCCAATGGTCAGACGAACCCGCAAAGGCAGAAAATCCCGCCAGGACGCGCAGGCTAATGCTCCGGCTGCCCCTTACATCAATCGGGCACTGCCTTACTTTGATCCGCTTAACGAAGAGCAGCTGGACAAAATAGACGAGCAGGTTGACTGGATGCTCGAGAACATCGGCTTTGCGTTCCGCGATGATCCGCAAGCACTGCGAATCTGGCAGCAGGCAGGTGTAAAACTGGATGGTGACAAGGTATTCGCCGATGCTGTCTGGGTACGTGAGCAATGCGCAAAAGCGCCTTCTCACTTTACTCAGCTGGCCCGCAACCCGGAACGGTCCGTGACTATCGGCGATGGCAATCAGGTGTTTGCCCCCATCTATGGTGCGCCGTTTGTACGCGATCTTGAAGGCGGCCGCCGTTATGCCACCTTTGCAGACTTTGAAAAACTGCTAAAGCTCACTTACATGCACCCCAATCTGCACCACAGCGGACTGGTAATCGCAGAGCCCACCGACATACCGGTTTCAAAACGCCACCTCGATATGGTGTATGCGCACATGGTGCTAAACGACAAACCACACCTGGGTGCCATCACTGAAAAGAGCCGCGCGCAAGACAGCGTCGATATGGCAGAGATACTCCACGGCAAGGAGACCATGGATAACAACGTGGTGATTATGGCCAACGTTAATACCAACTCGCCGCTATTGATTGATCGCGTAGTGACTGAAGCCATACAGGTCTATTCGTCACGTGGTCAGGCGATGGTCATTACACCGTTTATTCTTACTGGTGCCATGGGACCCGTGTCAACAGCGGCATCAGTGGCACAGGCGATGGCTGAAGTAATGATCACCGTTGCATTCGGGCAACTGGTCAAACCGGGTGCACCTTTTGTGATGGGCAACTTTCTTTCATCGATGAGCCTCAAATCAGGCGCGCCGACATTTGGTATGCCGGAGCCCGTGTTATCTAACTATGTCATCGGACAAATGGCACGCAGACTGAAACTGCCATTGCGTTGCGGGGGTTCGTTAACCGCTTCTAAAGTGGAAGATGCGCAGGCGGCCTACGAAAGCGCTGACTCAATGCATTCAACCGCACTGGCCGGTTCCAACTATACGCTGCATGCCGCCGGCTGGCTTGAAGGCGGACTGGCAACCGGCTTTGAAAAACTGGTGATGGATGCAGACCGGCTCGGTAGTTATCAGAAAGTACTTAACGGTCTCGACCTCAGTGAAGATCAGTTTGCCAGAGATGCCTATCGCGAAACCGAACCGGGCGGACACTTCCTTGGCTCCGCACACACCATGCGTCACTACCAGACTGCATTCTATGAGGCGACATTAAGCGACAGTGAAAACGTTGAGAGCTGGGAGGAAAAAGGCAGCAAAGATATGAGACAACGGGCTTACGACAAATGGAACAGTATGCTCGATGCCTACGAGCAACCGGCTATGGATGCAGCGACAAAGGAAGCCTTAACAGCCTACGTTGAAAAACGTAAATCTGAAATACCGGATGCCTGGTACTAGACACCAGACATTCAAAATCAGTGATCAATTCAGGAGACATGTCATGCCGGAGTTTGTAAAAGAAGGTGCCACCAGGGCAGCGCTGCCCAGTCATGCAAAGGTGGTTATTATCGGGGGTGGTGTAGTCGGTTGCTCTATCCTTTTTCATCTGGCCAAGTTCGGCTGGAAAGACACCGTGTTACTGGAACGCGACGAGTTAACCTCCGGTTCCAGCTGGCATGCTGCAGGTCAGATTCACACCATCAGCTCAGACCCCAACATCTCCCGACTGCAAAGCTATACCATCGGTCTATACAAAGAAATTGAAGAACTCTCGGGTCAGGACATCGGCCTGCATCTGACCGGTGGATTTTATCTCGCGTCCAATAAAACCTGGTATGACTACCTGAAAAGAGAACGTTCAAAGGCGCGCTACATGGGTCTTGAACAAGAGTGGATATCACCTAAAGAAGTGGCCGAGCGTCACCCGCTGATCGACCCGAAACACTACCTTGCCGCACTTTGGGATGATCAGGACGGCGATCTTGACCCTTCTGGCACCACCTACGCGTTTGCCAAAGCAGCCAGACACTATGGCGGTCAGTACTTTACCCACACCCCGGTCACTGCCACCACCCAGCGCGCTGACGGCACATGGGATGTGACGACCAGTAACGGCGTCATTAACGCCGAACATATAGTGAACTGCGGCGGTTTGTGGGCGCGGGAAGTCGGACACATGGCCGGTATGAATCTGCCGGTACAACCCATGGAACATCACTATCTGCTCACCGAAACCATCGATGAAATTAAAAACTTCGGATCACGCCTGCCGTGCGGCATTGACTACAACGCAAACATCTACTTCCGACAGGAGCGGGATGGCTTACTGCTTGGCACCTATGAACCGGTCGGCACACCATGGCGAGTCGATGGCACACCCATGGACTTTGGCCATGAGTTGTTAAACCCGAACCTTGAAAACATTGCCGACAGACTGGAGCTGGCATTTGATCGCATACCCGCCCTTGCCGATGCCGGTATACGACAAACGATTAACGGACCGTTTACCTTTGGTCCCGATGGTAACCCGATGATCGGCCCGGTACCCGGCATGCACAATTACTGGTGTGCCGTTGGTGTGATGGCGGGCTTTTGTCAAGGTGGAGGGGTTGGCTTAACCATGGCCGAATGGATGATAGACGGCGAGCCCTCTATAGATGTATGGGCAATGGATGTTGCACGCTTTGGCAACTGGGCGTCACCGGACTGGGGCACAGTAAAATCATGTGAAAACTATGAACGCCGGTTTGTAATGACTTTTCCCAATGAAACACTGCCCAAAGGACGGCGCCAGCAAACCACAGCGCTATACGACAGATTAATAAACAAAGGTGCACGTATGGGTCAGGCGTTTGGGCTTGAACATGCGCTATGGTTTGCAGATAACCCCGAAGACGCACATGAAGACCCCACCTTCGAACGAAACCGTTCACACGACTACGTAGCGCGTGAAGTAAAAGCAGTACGCGAAGGTGTCGCAGGCATTGAAATCGCAAACTTTGCCAAACACGTGATAAAAGGCCCCGGCGCACGCGCCTGGCTAAACAACACCATGGCAGGCCACATCCCTCAGCCCGGCCGCATTGCACTGACACCAATGATCACCGAAAAAGGCCGCTTGTATGGCGACCTGACGGTTGCCTGTTATGACGAAGAACATTTTATGTTGTTTGGCTCCGGGGCTATGCAGGACGCGCACAGCCGCTGGTTTGCGCGCACGCTGCCGGCAAACGTCACACACGAAAATCAAACCGGTGAATGGCATGGCATTGCGTTGTCCGGCCCGCAATCACGGGAATTACTGTCACGCATTTCGCGTGACGAAATTAGCGCGCTGAACTTCCGCGATACCAGACAGACCTATGTTGGCGGCGTCCCGGTAGTATTACATCGCATCAGTTTCTCAGGCGAACTGGGCTTTGAAATCTATTGCCGGCCGCAATACCTGATCCGACTGGCCGAAGCAATTGAAGAAGCCGGCGCTGATCTCGGCTACTGCTGGTATGGCAACCGCGCACTCATGAGCCTGCGTCTTGAAAAAGGCTGGGGTGCCTGGGGACTTGAATTCCGTCCTGACTTTAATGCGATTGAAGCCGGTATGGATGGTTTTATCAACTGGAATAAAGAGTTTGTCGGCAAGCAGGAAACGCTTAAAGTTAAAGAGGAAGGTGTTGCCAGAAAGCTGGTGACATTAACCATCGACACACCCATTGATGTAACACTGGATGAAGCAATTCTTAAAGATGGCAATGCAGTGGGTTACGTTTCTTCCGGTGGTTATGCCCATCATGTAGGTAAGTCAATGGCGATGGGTTATGTTGAAACGGCTCATGCTGCCGCCGGCAGCGTGCTGGACGTTGAAATACTCGGGGAGTTTTATCCCGCGACGGTACAGGGTGAACCGCTTTATGATCCAACTGGCAGCAAGATGCGCGGCTAGGGATTTTTTTGCAACCGCAGGTGGATAAGCGGAGCGTATCCACCCTGCCACTTCTGTCAATTAAAACAAAAAACCACGACTATACTCCCCCAACAAGACCACTCTAATCAACCCGATCGGAGCACGCATGCCGCAGTCACTCTATGATCACCTGCAAACAGAGCTCGACGAATTAAAAACCGCCGGGCTCTACAAGTCCGAGCGCATCATTAATTCAAAACAGGCGGGCACAGTCTCACTTGAGTCGGGTCGTTCAGTGATCAATCTGTGCGCGAATAACTATCTGGGCCTGTCCGATCACCCGGACCTGATTGAGGCCGGGCGCGAAGCACTTAACAGCTACGGCTACGGTATGTCTTCGGTGCGTTTTATTTGCGGCACACAAACACCGCACAAAGTTCTCGAGTCCAGATTGTCAACATTCCTTGGTATGGAAGACACCATTCTGTATTCAAGTTGTTTTGATGCCAATGCCGGGTTATTCGAAACCATCCTGACCGATCAGGACGCTATTATTTCGGATGCGTTAAATCATGCTTCCATTATTGACGGGGTACGGTTATGCAAGGCTAAAAGACTGCGCTACAACAACAGCGATATGAACGCGCTTGAAGACTGCCTGAAAGACGCCGCAGACTGTCGCTTTACACTCATTGCGACCGACGGCATATTTTCAATGGACGGATACATTGCAAAACTCAATGACATCTGTGATCTGGCAGAACAGTACGGCGCTATGGTAATGGTCGATGACAGCCACGCCGTCGGCTTTATGGGTAATAGTGGTCGCGGCACCCATGAGCACTGCAACGTAATGGATCGCATTGACATCATCACCGGCACCCTTGGCAAGGCACTCGGCGGCGCTTCGGGCGGTTACACCAGCGGTAAGAAAGAAGTGATTGACTGGCTCAGGCAGCGCTCACGGCCGTATTTGTTTTCCAACACACTGGCACCGGTCATTGCCGCCACTTCTATTGTTGTACTCGATATGCTCGAAGCCTCCAATGAAAGACGTCAACGCCTGATGCACAACGCGGGCTACTTCAGAGACCACATGACCCAGGCAGGCTTTACTCTGTTACCGGGGGAACATCCGATTATTCCGGTCATGCTGGGTGATCCCAAGCTCGCACAGACCATGGCGCACGAGCTCGACACCCGCGGCGTGTATGTCGCCCCTTTCAGCTTTCCGGTGGTACCCAAAGGCAAAGATCGTATTCGTACACAAATGTCTGCAGCGCACAGCCAAAGTGAGCTGGATCAGGCCATCGATGCATTTATCGATGTGGGCAAATCAATGGAGCTGATTTAATGGCACCTGCAATGACAGCACTGGTAAAAGCAAAACCGGCAGCCGGACTGACTATGCAACAGGTGCCGGTCCCGACACCTGCGGCAGATGAAGTACTGATCAAGGTGCGAAAAACCGCTATCTGCGGCACCGATGTTCATATTTGGAACTGGGATGAATGGTCAGCTAAAACGGTACCGACACCGATGGTAGTGGGTCATGAGTTTTGCGGTGAAATAGTGACTACCGGAGAGGCCGTAAAAAAATTCAGCTGTGGTCAGCGCGTATCCGGTGAAGGCCATGTGGTCTGCGGCACGTGTCGTAACTGCCGAGCCGGCCGCGGTCATTTATGTCGCAACACACTGGGGGTCGGTGTCAATCGCCCCGGGGCATTTGCCGAATATCTGGTGTTACCGCAGGACAACGTTGTCCCTATTCCGGATGACATTCCGGATGAGATCGCCGCCATCTTCGACCCGTTTGGCAATGCGGTGCACACCGCGCTGAGCTTTGATTTGATTGGTGAAGATGTACTCGTCACAGGCGCCGGCCCTATCGGCATTATGGGCGCACTGGTCGCCCAGCGTGTTGGTGCACGCAAGGTAGTTATCACCGATATCTCTGACTATCGCATTGGCCTTGCAAAAGAGATGGGAGTGCAACATGTGGTCAATGCAGAAAAGGAAGACTTAAACGATGTCATGCATGCTCTGGGTATGCATGAAGGATTCGACGTCGGCCTTGAAATGTCCGGTGCTGCGCCCGCCATGCGCGATATGATCGATAAAATGAACAATGGCGGCAAGATCGCACTGCTGGGCATTGCTCCCACCGAGTTTGCAGTGGACTGGAACAAAATTATTTTCAAGATGCTGCAGGTCAAAGGCATCTATGGCCGTGAGATTTTCGAAACCTGGTACAAAATGATTGCCCTGGTGCAAAGCGGCCTCGACCTGCAGGGCCTGATTACGCATCGTATTAATGCAGATCAGTTTCAGAGCGGCTTCGAACACATGCTGAGTGGCGAAGCCGGTAAAGTAATTATGGACTGGAGTTAGCAGCCTTAACCGAAAGTCCGACGCAACCAGTCACGACACCGAGGCAGACAGATCAATTGCAGGTACCGCTGTACGGCGCGCCCGGCCCAGTAAAATAGCCGTGACAAAAATCGAATAAAGCGTAAACAGATACAACGGATAAGCAAGCAACACCCAGTCTATTTTTCCTACCGACAGTATCGCAAGCGTAGATGCGATTAACGAAAACACCCACGTTGATAACGTTTCACTGTCCGGATCTTTGTAGGCTTTGGCAGCCGTAGCCACACCACCAAGCAGACTGATACTGATGGTAATCGCCAGCGCGTAAGTGGCTGTTTCAGTGAAGTACCACGATAGCAGCCCGATTGCCGCAAGCAACAAAATGAAATAGTCACTTTGCGCCAGAAACCTGCCCTTACCAAACCACACAGACAACGCCAGAATAATAATCGTACAGGCTACCTGCACACTGACAAACCACAGCGACGATGTTGCGCCTTCATAGACCTGCGACAAAAAGGCGATAGAACCGAGCACCGACCAGATCAGCCATGAAGCGCGCTGCGGTTGTGTTTTGCGCTGCACGGTATCACGCATGTAGGGCAGAAAAGCCAGCGTGCTCAGCAACGCTGAGCCAATACCCAACAGCGCAAGCAACTGAATGTGCCCTACAAATTCAAATAAAACCGCCATCGCTGCCCTTCCCTGTCCGATTGATGTCCTGCTTCCGGCAAGACAACGTCATTGTCGCACCAGTGATTAAAGTATCGACTGAAAGACGGACCAAAACGAGGCGGGCGTTACCAGCCTTCGCTGGTATTAGTACCGAAATCTGCGGCGCCGGGGGCGGCTCATCGAAACAGCCACCCGGACAACCGGACCGCGGATCGAGACCCGGTAAAGAGGATTTACAGATCGCTCATGAAGTTTCACCCCACTTTTCAGAATTCTCGTCTATTCATAATGACTAGCTATAACAAGAACGGGGACACGTTCAGTATGTATCTGGTTGAGAAAAAAATCAGCGAAATTCTCTTCGCTCTGGGTCTGTGCGCCTGTTTGAGCGCCTGTGGTGGTGGCGGCTCAATCTCGGGCGACCCGGTGAAGCGCAATCCACTTTTGCAGGATGCAAATGCAACAGCGCATGAAGCACCAGAGACCATCACGGTAGAGATTCAGGTGGCCGAGGCATCACCTGCTGCCGCTGCTGTAACCACCCAGCCCGCGCCTCAGATCGACGCCGGTGTTCCGGAACCGGAACCGGAACCATTACCGGAACCGGTGCCTGAACCGGTGCCTGAACCTGAACGCACCTACGCGCCAGCAGACATCACAGACCTGATTCTGGTAACCGGACAATCCAATGCGCTGGGCCTGCAAACCGCATTCGATGCAACACTTGATAACCCGCACAAGCGTGTTTTCGCCTTTACCGATGAAGGATGGAAACCCGCCGATCTCCACCAGGTATGGGATCGCGGCTGGTACCCGCGTGGCAATCCGGGTGAAACGCCGTCAAATAACTTTGTCTTCCACATGGCAAAAGAAGTAACGCGTCGCCACGACCACCGGGTGGTTGGTTTTATTCTCGCCTCCGCACCGGGTGAAAGCATTGCTCACTGGGATCAGCACGGTGACTTCTTTAAGCACATTGACAGCAAAGTGCTGGACGCGATCAATCAGATCCCACAAAAGAGCCGACTCGACGGTATTCTGTGGCATCAGGGCGAAAGCGACGAAGGTGATCATCAGTATCACGTTAAACTAAACGGTCTCATTAACAGCTTCCGCCAGCAGAACTGGTTTAGCGCAGAGCAACCGTTTATCTGTGGCGAAACTGCGGTGTTTGAAGTGGTCAATGCACAGCTAATGGCACTCAACAGCGATGGCGACAGCGCAACCGGTTGCGTTAACAGTGACAATCTCAGTACACACACCGACGGATATCATTTTGATGCGGCAGGCCTGCGTGAGCTCGGCAGACGCTACGCAACAAAGTATTTAACGATGATTCGCTAACTGCTTTATTTATCCACCGCCCTGTTTACCGTCTCAATAACAACCTCCGGCGTCACCCTCCCCGACAGTCTGCTTACCACCAATGACTTCGAGGTTCCCTCAGACACCACCACATCACCCCGATAGATGGTATGGGTTGAATAGAAGTACTTTTCATCCCAGTGCGTAACGGTTGATGCTATACGAATACGATTAAACACATGGAGCGGCTTGATAAAAGTCATGGTCACGTTGCCTACCACAGGAAACCATTTTTCTTTTAGCATCACTTTAGCCAGGCCTGATCTTAAAAAAAGATCAATCCGCCCCAGATCACATAACGTTAGATACCGGCCGTTATTGACGTGCAGGTTGATATCCAGATCATTCGGATAAATAGTGGTGGTTACTTCGTTGTGAAGATTTTCACTGGTTATACGGGTTCGAAAAGTCGCCCGCAAATATACCCAGATCAGTCTCAAATACAGATTCATACAAATAGAGTCATTGATTGCTGTGTGTTCACTATTGTATCAAAGCGACAATTCAGCAGAATTTCCGAATATCCATACATCAATCCGTACAGTCAGATAGTCACATCGATTACTATCGGTCACATACAGATCATCTATGGCGGAACAAACCTATGGCTAATTCACCGGTAGCACTTATTGTGGGTGGCGGCAGCGGAATCGGCGCAGACGCAGCCAGAACCCTGCACCAGGCGGGTTATCAGGTTGGTGTTATGTCTTCCTCCGGCAAAGGCGAAGCGCTGGGCAATGAACTCGGCGGTCTCGGCTTCACTGGTTCTAATCTGGTTGTATCTGACCTTGAAGCATTTGCCGGTCAGGCACTTGAAAAATTCGGTCGCATCGACGGTGTCGTCAATTGCACCGGCCACGGTCCGAAAGGCCCGGTAGATGAAATCTCGGATGAAGACTGGCACTTGGGCATGGACTACTACATGCTCAACGTAGTACGCATGACGCGCGTCGTACTGCCAACCATGCAGGCACAGAAATCAGGGTCAATCGTAAATATCTCCACTTTTGCCGCGTTTGAACCGGACCCTGACTTCCCTACTTCTGCAATATTCCGCTCGGCACTGGCTGGCTATACAAAACTTTTTATCGAAAAGTATGCTGCCGAAGGTATTCGCATGAACAACGTTCTGCCAGGTTTCATTGACAGCCTGCCGGAAAAAGAAGACAGACTGGCCCGTATACCTGCCGGCCGCTATGCGAAGGTTCGGGAGTTATCCAATACCATAGAATTTCTGGTTTCTGACAAGTCCAGCTACATCACCGGACAAAATATTCGCGTTGATGGCGGGTTAACCGCATCGGTGTAATAGCACCGGTAACCAATCAGGCTGCTTTTCTGGTTTCTATCTGTGGCAGCTGGTCAGAGATACCTTCTATAAAAGGTTCAGGCTTACCAATGCCAAACCCTTGTACCATATCAACGCCTATTAACCGCAAGTCTTCCAGAATACGATCATTTTCTACAAACTCGGCAATAGTTTTCATGCCAAGCACGTGGGCCATTTGATTGATCGCATTGACCATGACCTTATCGGTCGGATCATCGATAATATCCCTGACAAAACTCCCGTCTATTTTCAAATAATCCACAGGGAAGTGTTTTATATAGGCAAAAGAAGAGAGGCCCGATCCAAAATCGTCCAGTGCAAATTTACACCCGAGCTTTTTCGCAGAGCGGATAAAATAGTCGGCATTTTCAAGATTACTGATCGCCGCTGTTTCGGTTAATTCGAAACAGATATTTTCAGGTGGTACCCTGGTTTCCTGTAGCTGCTCCTGCACAAAACCGCTAAGCGTTTTATCCGTCAGGGACTGACCGGAAAGATTAACAGTGATAGAGATATTGGTACTGCCTTTGGTAATGGCAGCCAACGTACGCAGCGCATTGCGTATTACCCAGCGATCCAGCTGATTCATGATGCCAAACCTTTCTGCTGCAGGAATAAACGCCCCCGGCTGAATCAGTTCACCGTCCTGTCCGTGCATCCGGACAAGTATTTCGTAATGGCACAGCTCTAGTCTGTCGGTAGCAATACAGGCAATAGGCTGAGCGTATAAAACAAACTTGTCATCAGCAATCGCCTTTTCCAGCGCCGATGCCATCAGTAACGCGTTTTGTCTTTCAAGTTGCTCAGAGTCACTGGCCTGATAAAGGTGCGCCTGAGAGCGACCGAGATCTTTCGCGGTATAGCAAGCGATATCCGCACAGGACAACAAACCGCCCACATCACAATTGCTGTCAGTTATTTCTACCAAACCGATACTGGCATTAACACTAAAGACCTTATTTTCCCACGCAAAGCGAAAATCACTCAACCGCTTGTTGATCTGATCTGCGATAGCCATTACGTCACTAGCACTTTTTCTTTGCAACAACACGCCGAATTCATCGCCACCAAGCCTTGCAAGCGTATCAAATTTGGTAAGAGAATCACCGATTATTCTCGCCACATGCGAAAGTAACTGATCACCTGCCGCATGACCGACGGTATCATTAACGATCTTAAAACGATCAAGATCAAGATAGCCGACAAACCAGCACTTATTACGGTTACTTTTATCACTAACAATAGTTGTGATTCGTTTTTCAAATTCTGATCGATTGGGCAACTGTGTTAACGCATCGTGGCTAGCCTGATGAATAAGCTTTTGTTCCAATACACGAGCCCGGGTAATATCTATCATGGTAAAAAGACAACTACCATCCGGCAAGTGGTGATAAACATTCCGGTACCAGACACCATTGCGAAGTATTTCTTCTGGCTCTCCGGCTACATTAAAATCATTGATACAACCGGCAATCCATTCTTCTTCACGACCCCGAGCTGATTCAATGCTGCCGCTATAGGCCATATCCCGAATGAATTTTTCAATCGGTTCACCGACTTCAATGCTGAGCCCGAGAGACCCTAGAAACTCCACGAACCACAAATTAAAAGCGACGACCACCCGGTCTTTGTCAACAAGCAGAAACGCACCCGGGTAATGATCGATGGCGCGCATGAAACGAGTGTGCGACTGTTCTGCTGCCAGCTCTATTGCTTTTAGCTCACTGATATCCGTACCTACACCGCGGTAACCACTAAACTCACCCTGCTGGTTAAACACCGGCACTCCGCTAATCCGCCCCCAGCGCACATTATCTTCAGCCAGCTGAATGCGGTAGTCAAAATTTCTGAACGGCTTGCGTGCTGCGAGCGCATCGAGATGGGCCTGCCATTTTTTCTGTTCATCGGCGTCCGCAGCGAGGGTGGTACGCGCTTTACCGATATGATCTTTAACCGATATGCCGTAGATTTCTTCAAGACGCTTTGAAAACCAGGTAAAGCGCAGCTCTTTATCCATCTCCCAGCGCCAGTCTGATGAGGCGTCGGCAAAGTCGGTCAATTGTTGCCGTGTTAGCGCGAGTTCTTCATCAAGCACATGGCGCTCTTTATCCATTACCCGGTAGACGACACCGATAATGTCGCCGCTCGCATTTCTTCTGGGTGACACGGCGTAGTCAAGATGGGTTTTATATTTTTCGTCTGCATCGACCATAAACTGCATCAGTGCAGATTCCACCACCTCTTCACCGGCCAGCGCGCGCTGAAAGGCTGGTTCAATATGTGATTCATAGACCCCCTCTGAAAACAGCTCGGACTGATGCACACCGATCAGATCTTCAATAGAGCAGCCATACACCTTGGCAACCGACTGAACGGTATAAACCAGATAACCATCGCGATCCACAAGGCTGATACGCTCGGTGGTGCTACTCAGCACCTCCTGCATCAAGCCGATTTGCCCGAGCAGTGTGCATCGATCGGCAGCCTCAAGATCAGCAGCGGAAAGCAGCGACGTCAAAGCGGCGATACCTCCTCACTCAAATGATTTGATCGCTGACTGTGCATAGTTGTCGAGTCTCAAAGCGACAGGTTAGGGTTATCGTATGCAGTTAAACGCGCCCGGATTACTTCGCACAGCTCCGGAGTGCCACCATTAGGAGTTGAGGCATCAACTGACATACTAATAAACCGGAACCGCAAGATTCCCGCCAGACAGGCACAGGGCGAAAGGGCCAGCTGCCAGGCCAACGTTACTGAGTAGGCAGCGGCAGTGCAGCTGTCGAGCTGAAAATTACTGCTATTTCATTGTTTTGTATTACCGGATAGCGTCGTTACTGTCTGACCGGTCTGCATTAATCATAAGTGGTACGACTGGTTGAAAATTAAAACTGAAGAATCATGCGGACCACGTCAAAGCCCCATCAACTGATCATCGAAAGGGTACGATGACAGATTTTCATAACCGTCTTCAGTAACCAGCACCTGATCCTCAAGCTTGATTGAAAAGTCACCACCGTCCGGGCTCACCAGCGCCTCGACACATAACACCATGCCAGGCTCCAACTCATAATCAAACGCGCCTTCAACCATCTGGTCTGCATAAGCCACCAGTGGCCATTCGTCACACAACCCCACACCATGCATCAGACAGCCATATTTGAGTTTCTGATATTCGGGCTTAAGCACATGCGAGTTTCGCGAAAGGTCCTGAATGTTAACGCCGGGCTCAAGCATCTCCATATTCACCATAATATGCTCGTGGGCATGCTGCATGGCACTGACCATGTCAGGTGGCGGTGACTGATCACCAACCCACCAGCTACGACTCATATCGCAACAAATGCCGTAGCTGCCAACCAAATCCGTGTCGAAACTGATGATTTCATTGTTTTGAATAATGCGCTGCCCGCATTCCTGAAACCATGGATTGGTGCGGGGCCCGGAAGTGAGCAGTCGAGTTTCAATCCACTCACCACCACGCCTGATATTTTCGGCATGTAAAATAGCCCATACGTCATCTTCCGACGTATCGGTGCGCGGAATACTATCGCGTGCGAATGCTTCCATTTTATACACCGCTGTTTCACAGGCGTGTACTGCACAGCGCATGGCAAGCAACTCATCTTTGCCTTTGACTGAACGACACTTCTCGGTCAACTCCTCACCGGGCATCACTTCAAAGCCCTGCGCCTCCAGCGATCGCAGTCCATGTAACATGATCTTATCTACTGCCAGCCGTTTTTGGTTGCCACCGTGCGCTTCGATCAGTAAACGAACTTCGTTGGAAAACACATCAGCAGCAGCACCAACACCATCACCACGGTCAAAGTAAAACAGGTCAGCCCCGGACCGCTGTTCTTTAACCAGGGGATTAAAAGTCGATAAAAAAGGGGAGTTTTTATAGTCCCACATCACCATGTAGCCGTCTGCGCACAACAGTACTGCTCGAAACGGGTTGTGCGTGTTCCACAACTGCATGTTAGTGCTGTCTGTGGCATAGCGGATATTTAACGGATCAAACAGCAACACACCACCGTAGCCACGATCAACAATGTGTTGCGTGAGTCGCTTCCACCGGTACTCACGCATCGCTGGTAAATTCGGTAACTGCAACCCTGCCGCCTGCCATTCCGCAAACGCGAGTTGCGTGGGCCCAATTTCTATACGGTCGTTGTCATTGGGAGAACCATCATCAAGGAAGTTTCCCCGCGTCGGGTCAATTTTTCGATACTCTCGATAAGGCTGTTCAGGATTAGGTTTTTCAGGATTAGCTTTTTTTGGCATGTCTGTCATCCACCGCTGATGACTCGATTCTAGCCCTGTTTCATGCCAGCCAAGATTGGTTTATTCACCAAACAGATACAGAATTGCGACATAATAAAGGTAAAGTGAGTACTGCCCCACTATCCGGTTTGCAGACGGCATCATTGAGTAAACAAACCAACAGGGGTTTGGAACCTACTCACCCGAGCCATCAATCTCCAGTTGATACTCACGAGATGTTTTATCATCCGGCGGATACAAACCAACAATCCCCCTGCCCTGTACCACCTTTTCCATTGCCCAGTCTTCAAACCGCGTCATCGCTGGAGCTTCTGCTGCAATTTCATCAGCCAGCTCAGCCGGCACCACTATCACGCCATCAGCATCACCGACTATGATGTCTCCCGGGTAAACTGCCACATTGCCACAACCAACAGGTTGATTGATATCGACCGCGTGATGGCGAGTCAGGTTGGCCGGTGCTGAAGCACCGCCACAAAATACCGGCATATCCATCTCTGCGATTGTTTCACTGTCACGTATACCGCCATCAGTAACAATGCCGGCGCACCCGCGATACTGCAGCCTTGCAGCCAGAATGGCCCCGGCAGATGCAGCACTTGCGTCACCACGGCAGTCCATTACCAGCACATGTTCAGGTGGAATACGTTCAACGGCGGCACGCTGCGGGTGCTCCGGATCTTTAAATACTTCCAGCACATCAAGATCTTCGCGTGCAGGAATATATCGCAGTGTATAGGCCGGGCCTGCTATTCTTGACTTTGCGACAGTTAATCGACTCACTCCTTGTACCGCAACATTGCGCAGTCCGCGCTTAAGCAGCAATGTACTTAGTGTAGCGGTGCCGGCTTTTAAAAATATCTCCCGTGTATTGCTATTAATGTGACCTCCTTTGAGCCCTCAGTTACCGTCTGAATCATAGTGACTGAAAAGTAGTTCTCTAAAGCGCAGCACAAGCTAAAGTATCTGGCTTAAAAACTCCCGGGTACGGGGATCACTGGCTTCAGTAAAAAAAGTTGATGGAGGGCCATGCTCAACAATGACACCGCGATCAGTGAAATAAATATGATCAGCAATCTCGCGCGCAAAACCCATCTCGTGCGTTACCAACATACAAGTCATCCCGGACTGGGCGAGATCTTTTATCGCAACCAGCACTTCTTTCACGGTTTCCGGGTCAAGTGCAGCAGTAACTTCATCAAACAACATGACATCAGGATTCATCGCCAGTGACCGGGCAATGGCCACCCGCTGTTGCTGACCACCGGAAAGCTCCCCGGGGTAACTGTCTTCCTTGCCTTGCAGATTGACCTGTGCCATCAATGCACGGGCACGCTGTTCTACTTCGGCCTTGTCTTGTTTTAGCACTTTTATCGGTGCCATCATGACGTTTTGCAACGCGGTTTTGTGAGGGAACAGGTTGTACTGTTGAAACACCATGCCGACTTTTTTTCTCAGCTCAAGCTTATCGAGCTTCGGGTCATGCACCTCCAGCCCCTCAACCGTGATTGATCCGGAATTAATATCATTAAGCGCGTTGATACAGCGTATCAATGTAGATTTACCAGAGCCGGAAGGACCGATGATGCATATCACCTCGCCTTTCATCACATCAAAGGTAATACCTTTTAATACTTCCAGATCTCCAAATGACTTGTGCACATCTTTAATTGAAACTATCGGCTGATCCGGACTCCAGGAATTATTTGACATAGGTGGTGATCCCCAGATTAAAGCTTAACCGCATAGCGGCGTTCAAGTGCAATGGTTACGCGAGCTATTGGATAGCAGTAAGCAAAAAATATGAGCAGCGCAAATCCATAAAACGGTACCAGTAGCTCTGGCCGATTATTCTCTGCCTCAATAGCCTGCCGGCTCAGCGTGATGAGCTCTTCCACCCCCAGCAGAGAACACAATGGTGTTGCCATGGTTAATATGGCGTACCAGTTCATCCATGGTGGAATCATTCTTTTAAAGCACTGCGGCAATATCACCTGCCAGAGTGTCTGTTGCCTGGTATACGCAAGTGATTCAGCCGCCTCCCACTGACCACTGGGCACGGAGTTCACCGCGCCTCTGACCACCTCTGCTATATTCGCCATTATCGGCAGGCAAAGTCCAAACACCGCCTTCATCCAGTCCGGAATGCGTATGATTTTGCCACCTACCTCCACTTCGAATGGCAGCGCAAGCAGCACAATAAACAACAATACCAGCCATGGTGAATTTCTGAAGATCTGGGTAATAACTTTCGCAGGCCACCGTATCAAACCAATCGGAGATATCTGCATTAAACCGAGTACCACCCCGGCGACGGTACCGATCAACATGGCAAAAAAAGAAATCAGTACGTTAAAAAGAAACCCGCCGGTAACAATAAAAGGTATCCACCGGAACAGCGCCTCGAATGCCCGACGCATGGTGTATTCGGTAGCCGCTGCAGCAACCACTGGCCACAACAGTACGCTGGCACACAGTAACAACCACAGCCACCCCGGAATAGAAATCAGCCAGCGTGAAAACTGCAGATCTTCCAACCCGGCGCTTTGCTTAAGCCGGTATGGTTTCAGTACTGGCAGATCTGTGGCTGGTTGTGCATCAATACCCGGAATAGTTCGTCGCATGATCAGTGTCCGTAACCGGGAATTTTCATTGCCCGTTCCCAACGATGCATGCCAAAAACAAGCACCCCAACCAACGCAATGAAAGTAACAAACAACAGCAGCATAGTGGGATACATCGCACTCGGAAAATCATTCCAGATAGTGACACACTGATATAACAACTCGGGGACGGCAATGCCGATTGCCTGAGTAGTGGTTTTCACCAGATTCACCAGATTGTTGTTTAATGCCGGCAGCGAAACCCTGAATGCCAGTGGCATCACAACTTCGGTGTAGGTTTGAAAACGCGAAAAACCGAGAGAGCTTGCAGCTTCCTGTGTGGACTCAGGGACCGCCTCTATTCCGCTGCGAAAGATCTCAACGTTAAACGCACCGGCAAAGAATGACAAAGAGATAATTGCCCAGCCAACATTGGAAATAATCGGAATTTCAGTCCAGCCGTCAGGCCCGGTAACCGCGGGTGTGAACTGCCCCAGTGCAAAGTAAAAAAACAATAGCTGCACAAACGGTGGGGTATTACGAAAAAACTGAATATAGCCCTGCACACATCGGCGCAGAAACTTTGATGGTGAGTTTTGCAACCACGCACCAACAACACCAATAATGACAGAAAATATGACACAGGCTACGGACAGCCACAGCGTGTATTTAAATCCTTTTACAATCCGCTCCCACTGCCGTGGCTCGTAAAAGAATATGAAATTCCAGCGAGGATGATCTTCAGCAAGCTGCCGGAAAAATTCTGTAAATAGTTCAAGCATGACTAGCCCGCAAACATGAAATAAAAGGGGCCGGAACAGCTTTGCAGCTGTCCGACCCCTCTGATTTCAGCCTTGTGACTTCAACAATAAAGATAAGACCTACTCGGCCAGCCAGTCTCCGTATTGATCTTTTTTGTCAGCCAGATATTTTGTTGCCTGAATGCCCCACTTTTCCTCAAGCTCAATCAACTTGCCGGACTGGTGCATATTAAACGTAAGGCCGGACATAAAATTGCCAAAGACACAGTCTCTTTCTGCAAGTGGTACCGCCATACCCCAGGGGTTGTCATCTTCTGATGCCAGCGGCATTTCGAAATCTTCAAACTCACCGGAAGAAAGATCAGAGCCGATAGAAGAATCATCATATACCCACGCGACGCATTTCTTATCACGCAGTGCCTGCTTTGCCTCGGCATTACCGGTAAAAGCCACCACTTCAACACCATAACGTTCGGTGACTACCTGATTGTAAAATGCGCCCTGCTTACCACAAACAGGCTTACCACGCAGATCTTCCCATTCTGAAAAACCGAGTGCCTTGGGTGCCATGATGTTGGTGCCGGAGGTGTAGTAGTTTGGCTGCACAATACCGACGATCTCGCGACGATCAGCGCGGTCAGACATGGTAGCGATCATCATGTCGATTTTGCCCTGCTCGAGAAACTGCATACGATTGGAAGACTGTACCGCTACCGTCTCAAGTTCAACACCCATTGCATCTGCTGCTGCCTGTGCAAAGTCAATTTCCATGCCGATGATACTGCCATCAGTATCACGGTATCCCCACGGCTTGTAATCGGCCTTTACGCCAACAACCACTTTGCCGCGTTCCATTACTCTTTTCCAGACATCATTGGTACACTCGGCAGCATAGGCGGCTGTAGAGCTCAGCATAGTTGCAGCAAGTGCTGTAGACATTGCCAGTAATCTGCGTTTCATCGACTTTCCTCTGTTTGATTGATCACCCACACAAAGCCGACGGGTAACCGCTTTACGACTGTACGTGGTGATCTGCACAGATTACCAACACGGATAGGAGATAGCAATTTACCGTCTCCCGTTGCGTGCAAATACGCTAAATACCTGTGTAGACTCACAAGATCGTCACTAATCGCGTTTTTTAATATGTCAGCAGAAACTTCATCTGATTCCCTGCCACCACATGCGTCGATTGTGGTAATCGGCGGCGGCATTATGGGCTGCTCCACGCTGTATCATCTTTCAAAGCTGGGCATCACCGATGCCATTCTAATCGAACGCAATCAACTCACTTCCGGTACCACCTGGCATTCGGCCGCACAGGTCCGTGCACTACGCTCAACCCGCAACCTGACCGATCTGATTCGTTACTCTATTTCACTGTACCGCTCTCTGGAGGAAGAAACCGGTCAGGCAACCGGCTGGATCAACAAAGGTTCGCTTTCAATTGCCACCAACCATGATCGGCTGGCTCATATTCGTCGGCAGGAGTCTCTGGCACACCTCTACGGATTAACCGCTAACTCAATTGGCATTGATGAAATTAAACACCATTGGCCATTACTCAATACCAGTGATGTGGTTGGCGCAGTCTGGTCACCGGCTGATGGCAGAGTCAGCCCCTCGGATGTCTGTGCGGCGCTGGTTAAAGGGGCAAAAGACAATGGTGCAAAAATATTTGAACAAACCTCTGTTGATGCAATAGCCACCATGGACGGTAAAATTCACCGCATAGAAACCAGTCGCGGAACAATACGTTGTGATGCTGTAGCCGTGTGCACCGGACTATGGAGCAGAAGTGTCGCTGCGATGGCCAATGTCGATATTCCTGTATACCCGTGTGAACACTTTTACCTGCTAACACAACCTATCGATGGCATTACCGGAAACTTGCCTACGTTATCCGATCACGATAGCCATCTCTACATCAGAGATGACTCTGGTGGACTGCTGGTGGGTTGTTTTGAACCGATGGGCAAACCCATCGCACCGGAAACACTGGGTGAAGACTTCTCTTTCCAACTGCTGCAGGAAGACTGGGATCACTTCGAACCCATGATGAACAACGCATTGCATCGACTCCCCTGCCTTGCCGATGCAGAGATTCGCATGTTGTTAAACGGCCCCGAAAGTTTC
Organism: uncultured Granulosicoccaceae bacterium; assembly: GCA_937931165.1. Lineage (GTDB taxonomy): Bacteria > Pseudomonadota > Gammaproteobacteria > Granulosicoccales > Granulosicoccaceae. The sequence continues at coordinate 6,487 of CALHCI010000085.1, read as the reverse complement.
ACACCGGACGGATCATTTCTATTAGGCGAAGCGGCGGAAACCCGGGGGTTGTTTCTTGGTTGTGGCATGAATTCGGTGGGAGTAGCAACAGGCGGGGGCGCAGGTATGGCACTGGCACATTGCATTGTAAACGGACATACCCCAACCGACTTATCTGAAGCAGATCCAAAAAGATTCGCAGCCGTCTTTAACTCGGCAAAGCTGCTGTCTGAACGCGCGCCTCAGGTACTTGGCGAACACTATGCCATTCATTACCCGGGCTATCAGTGGAGTACCGCCAGAAACTTACGGCAAACACCGGCACACTCAATATGGCAACAGCACAACGCACACTTCGGCCAGGTGTTCGGGTGGGAACGACCGCTGTATTTTAACAAGACTACAGAGCCAAAACTCACGATGGACAAACCGGACTGGTTTGAGCAGGTTGGCAACGAAGTCAATCAGGCTCACCATCACGCCGCACTGTTTGATTCATCTACATTCGGAAAAATAGAAATTGCAGGCCCTGATGCAGAGGCCTTTCTGCAGAGACTGTGTTGCAACAACATTAATCGCGAACCCGGGCGCGCTATCTATACGGGCCTGCTCAACGAGCGCGGCGGCTATGAAAGTGATCTGGTGGCACTTCGCCTCACCGAAGATGTGTTTCACCTTTATACCGGTACTACGGCAATTAAAAGGGACATTGCTTGGCTCAATCGCCACAGAGACGCCAAACAACAAGTCAACATAAAAGACATCACTGAAGACAAATGCGTTTATGCGCTTATGGGGCCGCACAGTGCCGGCATTGTCAGCGCTATGGGCGCTGATCATCTCAACACCCTCGGTTTCTTTCATCATGCCGAAGCCAGTCTTAACAATATTCCCGTCAGGGCTACCCGGTTAAGCTACGTCGGAGAGCCGGGTTGGGAACTTACCTCTAGCTCAGCCAATGCAAGCCGTCTTTGCCAGGCACTAATTGATGCAGGCGCTAAACCTGCCGGCGCATTTGCGCAAACATCAATGCGTATAGAAAAGGGCTTCCTTTCTTACGGCCATGATCTCGACGCAGACATCAATCCGTTTCAGGCTGCACTGGGTAACACCGTTGATTTCAACAAAACATTCATTGGTCGTGAAGCATTAGAGAAAGCGTCACAAACACCAATTTCTGCCAGAATTGCCACCATGGTTCTGAATGATCCCAACGCAATACCGCTGGGCAATGAACCCGTATACATTGATGGTCATATTGTCGGGAAATCCACATCCGCTGCATTCGGTTATAGAGTTGGCAAACCGGTAGCACTGCTTCTATTGTCAGATAGCCCGGCAATCGAGAGGCTCGAGCACAACGAGATCCTCACAGCAGACCTCGATATTGCGCGCACTCATTACCGCGGAAATATAATCAACGGTCCTGCCTACTGCGAGTGATCAACCAATATCGTCATATCGGTTGAAATCTGTTAATGGTTAAGGTGTTATCGCTGCAACTATGCCCAGCGGCTCTCGGGACACCATAGCAAAGCCGCTATCCATGCCGGCAACCGAATCAAGTGGAATCAGTTCGCCATTGATGCGTTTGGCCTCTTCTGCCGAAAGCAATAACACCTGGCAGGCTCGCTTGATTTCGATAGCTGAGTCGCGCAGCGTTTTGCCGGATTCAAGAGAGATGGTTTGTTGTAGTTCGGCCGCGTGTTTTTCCACCAAAGAACACAATCGCGAGAGAATCTGATAGCGTTGCCAACCGGACAACCGGTAGTCGTAACTGCTCAACTTTGACAATGCTTCCAGAACTTCGGTACGCCCATCAATCGGCAGCACCTTCACCACTTCATTATTAAACGGGTTACAGATATCCAGTGTCTGCATTTCCGTATACGTATGCGCTGTTCCCATCATCACCACTCTCCCTTAATAAACCCCTGCTGAAACTGCCCTGCCGCTCCAGGCAGGCAACATTCCGACGCTAACTGTAACGCTGCAGCTGCGGGAAACACCTGAGTACCTGCACTCTAATTTTTAAAATCAACTACCTAAAATGGTTTTTACTTGCTGTTGCCGGCAAATGTAATAACATCGGGGAATACCAGTCACTCATGACCGCTAATGCAACGGATACTCACTGACAAAATCACCGGCTTATCCTCATGGCATGGTGCACAACTTCAAAACGACAGTTCATGGATATACCCGCTTACCCAAGAGGTCATAACCGATATAGATGAGGGTCTGGCAGGGCTCAAATCACGCAATCTGACTTATCCGGATTTTTGTAGTGATGACTTTCCGCTCAACCAGGCCAGCCCGTTACTTAAACAGTGCAGTGTGGAAATGGAAGACGGCAGAGGGTTTGTCGTGTTGCGTGGCCTTCCGGCACACCGGTATACCGAAGAAGAGCTGCAAGCTATCTATTACGCGGCAGGTCTGCAACTGGGCACACCGGTCCGTCAAAACCCGAATGGTGATTTGATTGGCCGGGTTATGAACGTGGGGGATCTGACAAAAAAAGACACACGGGTGTATGAAACCAACGCCTACCTGCCCTACCACACTGATCTTTCCGATGTATTCGGACTCCTGTGCATTCGTAAGGCAAAGTCTGGCGGACTGACCAGTCTGGTGAGCTCAGCTGCAGTGTACAACGAGTTTCTGGAAAACTACCCGCAGTACATCGGATTGTTCTATCGTCCACTCTACTATGCACATCTGGGTGATGGCATTAACAAATCCCCGGTCTTCAGTTACCACAAAGGGAAACTTGCCTGCCGCTACCTGCGCCAGTACATCGAGTTGGAGCATGAACAACAACAGCAGCCGCTTTCCAGTGTCGAGACAGAAGCACTGGATATTTTCGATCAGATTACCCACAGCCCGGAGGTGAGACTCGATATGATGCTGGAGCCGGGGGATATGCTATTTGCCAACAACTATACTGTGATGCATTCACGAACCAGCTTCGAAGACTATCCGGAACCGGAACAACGCAGAAAGCTTTTACGACTATGGATTAAAATGCCCAATGCACGTGAGCTGGCCCCCGACTTTCCCGGTCAGAACGGTTTTCCACCACCACAAAGCCGTTAGTATGCTTCTGGTGCGGCTTATAAAGTAATGAGCATTATTGACAACTGCCGTCACAACACAGATCATAAGTGTGTGAACAGTCAAATTGCAAAAACTAAACTAGACAAACCGGTTTCCAGAAAACAGGTGCATAAACACGCACGTATGTAGGAACCAGGTTAACAACACAAACATGTAGTGAAACCCCGGCAGCCTGCACAGGCTCCGGGTTTTTTTTTATAGGGCCGTGCAAACACAAGCTTCAGGAGAAGAGCATGTTTCACGGTTCAATGGTCGCATTGATCACCCCTTTCCAAAACGGTGCCGTAGATGAGCAGGCACTAAAAGCGCTTATTCACCACCATCTCGAACATGGCACCAACGCCATTGTGGCCGTAGGCACTACCGGTGAAGCATCAACACTTGATAGTCAGGAATATCAGCGAGTTGTTGAAATTGCGGTGCATGAGTCGGGAAATCAAATACCGGTAATTGCCGGGGCCGGTTCAAATAATCCTGTCGATGCCATAGCCTACGCCGATATCGCTGCCAGTGCCGGAGCCGACGCAGTGCTGCATGTCATGGGATACTACAACCGCCCCAACCAGGAAGGTATTTTCCAGCACTTTGCGCGGCTTAATGAAACAACCAGGCTTCCTGTCATTGCCTACAATGTACCACCCAGAACCATTATAGATATCCTGCCTGAAACCATGGCGCGAATCGCCGCACTTGAGCATGTTGTTGGCGTTAAAGATGCCACCTGTGATCTATCCCGACCAATCAAAGAACGGTTATTAATTGGCAGCAAGAAGTTTTGTTTTCTTTCCGGTGAAGACCCTACCACTGTCGCCTACAACGCCCATGGTGGACAGGGTTGTATTTCGGTTACCGCAAATGTTGCACCCGCACGGTGCAGGCAGCTACAGGAGTTATGCGCTAAGGGTGATTACGCTTCAGCGCTGGACTTACAGCATAGATTAATGCCATTACACACGGCATTGTTTGCCGAGCCCAGTCCGGCCGGGGCAAAGTACGCGTGCTCATTACTCGGGCTGTGTGATGAAGCGTGCCGCGTGCCGATAGTCGGGCTGTGCGAAGAGACAAAAAATACAATACGACAGGCAATGACGAACCTGGCTTTACTCTAGTATTTTGCAAGGCAGCTATACAAAACCTGATAGCCAGCGGCAGCAATAAGTGCCGGTACTACCACCGGTACGACTACCTGCCCGCTGGCGCACCACGCTTGTCCTGTCGAACAATAATAAACAAACCTGAAAATACAATCAGACTACAGCCAATCATCACAGAAAGAGTCAGTTGCTCATTAAACAGCACCACACCACACGCCACCCCGAATATTAGCCTTGTGTATCTGAATGGCGTCACTGCAGCCACTTCACCGGTACGCATTGCTTTCATCAGGCAGGCATAAGCAGCAACACCGGAGAACACCGCGCCACCTAAAACCATACCCTGCTCGGCAGTCACCGGGTAAAAAGCCTCGGTGTCTCTTAGCCGATATAACGCACCGGCAACAACAATCGCAAGAAAACCATAAAAGCCCAGCACGGCGGTACTCAATGACAAAGGTGCCGCACGACTGGCCAGATCCCGTCCGGCAAAGCCCAACATACCGGCCACCGCAAGCAAAGACACAGGGGTAAAGCCACTGGCCCCCGGTTGCACAATAACAATGACGCCGATCAAACCGACAATAATTGCCAGCCAGCGTCTCAACCCCACCCGTTCGCCAAAAAAGATCGCTGCACCAGCCACCACAAAGACAGGAGTCGCCTGCAAAATAACGGTGGCAGACGATAGCGATGAAAGCGCGATGGCAAGTACAAAAAACAAACGACCGGCAATTTCAAACAGCACACGAATCTGCATTGGCCTGGAGATCACTGCCCTGCTTAAGATAGATTCGCCACGCATAATCGCTGCTGCCAGAAAAACCATCGCGCCGCCCAGCCCGAACAGCACCAGCACCTGACTCACCGGCAGCACAGTGGATGCTGCCTTGATGTAAACATCCTCAATGGCGAAGGCAGCCATCGCAAACACCATCCAGAAGGCACCGGTAAGATTGGCCTTACGGTCTCGTTTTATTGTTTGCATATCGGGGCGCTTTACATCGAACACTAAAATAAGGAGAATCGCGGGCAACCGGATTAAAAAACAAAGCCCGCCCAAATTAGATTCTCATGTAACTCTCAAAGGGCATAAACCTCATGACCGGCACAGACAGCGTGCCCGCTTACCGCACAGAAACACGTTTAACCCCAGTGTGGGAAGTATACCTAACCGCGCAACGAATGGGTCATTTTGGGACCGCAGCGACTGATTTCACCAAATCAAAACAAGAAGACTTTACTGACCGTTTCCGGATGTTGTTCACAATCGACTGTTCAACCACCAGACAGCAATGCGCCTGGTTGTGAACAAGTTTTAAATGCCCTGCTTGTGGCTGTTATCCAAAGCACCTATTGTGTGACCCTTACCGCCCGCCGTGCTCATCCGCTTACAATTTCAGGTTTAGTTCATTGAATCTTTCACGCAGTCAATCCACAAAAGTAGCCAGCCACAGAACAAAAATATTTCTGCTCGCCATGCTGATAGCACTACTCAGTGCCTGCGACGGTAACAACATCCTGACCAGCAAAACGACGGAAAACCTTGCTGTCGTCACACCCGCCACCGTGCCAGTGCCGGCTACACAACCGGAACCCGCTCCACAGCCCGCTCCAACAGCCGAGCCAGAAACGCAACCGGAACCACAGGCGGCACCACAGCCGCCCACCATGGCAGACATCACTGATGTGATCCTGGTCACAGGTCAGTCCAACGCACTTGGCGGCGGTACCTCTTTCGACGCAGCGATCGATACATCGGATGAGCGCGTATTTGCCTTTACCGACAACGGATGGCAGGTTGCGAGCCTTTACCAGATATGGGACCGGGGCTGGTTTCCACGGACCAACCCGGGTACCGATCCGGCAAATAACTTCAGCCTGCATTTTGGCAAGCGTGTGGTAGAACGCCGCGCAGATCGGGTTGTAGGCTTTGTGCTAATTACTGCACCCGGGCAGCCAATCAGTCACTGGGATCCGCAGGGCAGCTTTTTTAATGAAATTCGCAATAAGGTTTCGTTAGCGGTAAATGATCTCCCGCACAAATCGTCAGTTGACGGAATTCTCTGGCACCAGGGTGAGTCAGACGGCAGGGACGAACACGTCTACGGAGACACACTCTACAATCTGATCACCGCCTTTCAGAATGAACCCTGGTACGACCCCGGCCGCCCTTTTATCTGCGGCGAAACAGCCAGCCTGCCGGTAAACAATCAGCTAAGAAAACTCAACAGAGACGATAACCCCAACACTGGCTGCATAGAAGCGCAAGGCCTTCCGACATCTGAAGACGGCTC